>DVFS01000077.1 GCA_018713115.1 Candidatus Galligastranaerophilus faecipullorum | reverse complement strand
ATGTTTTTGTTATAGTAATTTCACCGCTCAATGAGGCGCCTGCGCCTCCTCCGCCGCCGCCTGAGCCTTGAAGAAAGAGGGTATTTATGCCGATTGGAACGTCAAAAGTGTATGTTCCGGGGTTAGCGAAGATTTCAAGACCTTTTTTGTTGTCTGTTGTGACTGATACATTGTCTTTCATGCGTTTTGTAATAACGGGGGCAAGAGCAACCATAATAATTGAGATTACAAGAACGGCTGTTAGAAGCTCAGCCAGAGTGAATGCGGCAGTTTGCGCAGCTTGTGCATGCGCGAAAAGGCGTTTTTTCATATCAAAAATTCTCCAGTCAGGTAATATTAATCCGTAGTACCACTACGGATTATACAAATACATTAACACTAAAATTAAATTATGGCAAACCGCTCTTTTGAAATTCTTCAATCAAACATAAAAAAATACCGTAAAGAAAAAGGTCTTACGCAGCTTCAACTTGCCATAAAATGTTCATTATCGGTAGATCACATATCGGGTATTGAGAGGGGAAAATTCAATCCGAGTGTTAAAACAATTTTTGCCATTGCGGAAGTATTAAATATTGAGCCTTATAAATTTTTTATAAAATAAAATCGGCGCCATAATTAATATGACACCGATTTTTAATTTTTGCCCTATCGCACCGGCTTACGCTCGGTTTTTCCGCCTGTGCAATCAAAGATTGCTTCGTTCTCTTCGCTTACGCTCCGTTCACAACGGCGGTCATCGATAGTTGCGCCTGCGGTCTTGCTCGTCGCAAGCCCTTAGGCTCACTCCGGCTTGCGCATTTATGCTTGAGCTTGTTTTACGACTGCTTCGAGAGCTTCAAGAGCGTCAGCGGGAAGTTTGTCTATTCCTGCTTTTTCGGTTTCTCTTGATTTAACGAATTCGATTCTGTCGTTCATACGTGCGATGAATTGCTGAGCATATTCTTTGTTGGCAAATGAAGCGTCAAAGCCTTCGATATCCATAATTTCGATATCGGAGAAGTTTTCCCATTTGTGGAATTTAGCGCTGCCTTCAACAATAGCTTCAATAATACCCAGAGTGTGTTTGGGCTGAACTTTTGTGCCCATAAATTCACCCGTGTTCAAGATATAGCAGTCAACACCGTCTAAGATGAGCTGTTTAAATCTTGTATAATCCATTTCAAGAGGATATACACGGAAGGGGTTTGCGTAAGGTTCAACAACAAGAGCGTTAGGGTCAACGCCTTTTGCAAGACGTTCGGCACTGGAGCGTTTTGTAGCCAGTGTTGCACCCATTGCAGAACCTAAAGATGCACCCGATAATTTAAGTACGGGAGGAATTGTGGGGTCTTTCATCAGCCAGAAAATAGCATTGATAGGCTGGTCGATTCTGTCAACCCTGTTAGGCGACCAGAGTTTGGATTTAACGGCACGGCCGTTTCCGTTTCTGATATCTTCCGTGATAGAGTATGTTTTACCGTCTGCGCCTTCGATAACACCTGCGTTTTGCTGTGTAAGGATGTATTTGTTATCGTCGCAGCCCATGGGATAATCGGCAGTTTTGTCAAAGTAAGCCGGTTCAAGAGCGATAGTGTATTTATCGTGTACATTAATTACAAATGCGTCATCGTGAAGAACGGTGATGTCGTATTTGTTGTTGTGTTTTGCGTGAGTAATTGTAGATTTACCCGAACCTGAAAGGCCGAATACCGCAACCTGGAATGATTTGTCATTTTCAAGGTTGTAGCGTTTCATACCGCCGTGGCAGGAAGCGTAGCCGTTGCGTGCGGCACAGCCCCATGCAAGAGTCAGGGTGCCTTTTTTGTGTTCGCCGAAGTATCTCATACCGAGAATTGCAGCACAGTTGTGTTCGGGGTCAAAGAATGTTAAACCGTACGGGAAGTCAGGGTGTGACCAGTCGGGGTCAGAGAATACGAAAATGTCGCCGTCGGGGAGTTTTCTTGAACCTTCGTACATATTCGCGTAGCATTCATTGATGTACTGGAAGTTCAACATCCAGGAGTACATAATGTTTTCAAAGCCTTCGGGAATTAAAAGGTGAGCTTTTACCATAAAGTCTTCTTCAAGACCTACGACAACTTCTGTTCTGTACATCAGTCTGTCGCGTGTATTATAAACCGCTTCACGGATGATGGGTAATAAATATGCAAGGTCGCAGTTAGGTTCGCCGACGATTTTTCTTGCGGCTGCACAGCGGCCTACAACGGTGCCGTCGTTGAATAATAATTGATTAGCACCCTGGGGAAGACCTACTTTTTCGGGCATGTAAATGGGCATACCCGTAAGTTCAACCGTTCCGGGGCTGTTTTTAGCTAATTTGTAAGCTTCTGAAACTGTTTTTACATGTTCAACGTTATTACCGTAGAAAGGAGCGGTAATTGTTGCACGTGCAGCAGAATAGAGTTTTTTCAACTCCTCTGAATTTGTAAAGTACTCAACTGTTGACATAAATTTTCTCCTATTTTGTCTGCTTTATTTACTCGCGTAAATTTCTACTTCCTATGTTAGCATGAACATTTTTTTTGTGATACTATTTTTATCAATTACAACATGAGGATGAAAAATGACACAAATGACTGTTAAATGCGAAATCAAAGACATTAATCTTGCCGAGCAGGGCAAAAAGAACATAGAATGGGCTTTTAAAGATATGCCCGTGCTGACGCGCATTATGGAACGTTTTAAAAAAGAACAGCCCTTTAAAGGTTTAAGACTCACAGCCTGTGTGCACGTTACAAAAGAAACGGCAGCGCTCTGCGTTGCAATGCAGGCGGGCGGAGCGAACGCGGTACTTGCGGCGTCAAATCCTTTATCCACACAGGATGATGTTGCGGCAGCACTTGTTAAATACTGGAATATGCCCGTATATGCAATCGCAGGCGAAGATTCGGATACATACCACCGCCATGTGCAGATGGCGCTTGACCACAAACCGCATTTAATAATCGATGACGGCTGCGACCTTGTCGCCACCGTGCATAAAGAAAGACAGGATTTGCTTGAGAATATTATAGGCTCAACCGAGGAAACAACCACGGGTATTATCCGCCTTGAGGCTATGGAAAAAGACGGAAGCCTTAAATTTCCCGCTCTGGGTGTTAATTCCAGCCTTACAAAGCACCTCTACGATAACCGCTACGGCACGGGTCAGTCAGTAATGGACGGTTTTTTGCGCGCGGCAAATATTCTGCTTGCAGGTAAAACCTTTGTCACATGCGGATACGGCTGGTGCGGAAGAGGCGTTGCCACACGCGCACGCGGTATGGGGGCAAATGTTATCGTAACCGAAGTTGACCCTCTAAAGGCACTTGAAGCTGCTATGGACGGCTTTAGAGTTATGCCGATAGCACGCGCTGCCCGTGAAGGAGATATTTTCCTCACTGTTACGGGGGATAAAAACGTAATTGATGTTGAGCATATTTTAACGATGAAAGACGGCGCTTTCCTTGCAAACTCGGGACACTTTGACGTTGAAGTCAATGTAAACGGCTTAAGAAAGCACGTTGTTGAATACAAAAATGTCCGTCCGAACTTTGACGAGTGGAAACTGGACAACGGCAAGTCCGTATATGTACTTGCAGAGGGCAGATTATCCAACCTTGTCTGTGCAGAAGGCCACCCCGCAAGCGTTATGGACATGAGTTTTGCAAATCAGGCTCTGGGTATCGAGTTTATTCTTAAAAACAAAGGCAAGCTCGAAAATAAACTCTACACTCTGCCAAAATCGGTAGATGAAGAAATCGCAAGAATAAAACTCGAGTCAATGGGTATTGAAATCGATACTTTAACCGATGAACAACAAGAATACCTGAACACCTGGACTTCAGGAACATAGAACGATTTATCTGCAAATACAAAACCAAGGCGGGCAAAACACCCGCCTTTTTTAAACATAAAAAAAGAGGCGTATTTTTTGTTACCTGGACTACGCCTCAAATTAAGATACGAAACCTGAGAAGTAAATTTTCTTGACAGAGCTTGTGCCCCGTTAAAATTTACGAGCAGGCAGAAGGATGTGAGCCCGT
>DVFS01000076.1 GCA_018713115.1 Candidatus Galligastranaerophilus faecipullorum | reverse complement strand
AGCCGCGTTTTTCTTTCTTTTGGTTCGTTTTCTTTCTTTTTGCGTTGGCGCGTGAAACAAAAAGAAAGAAAATGAACAAGCCCTGACAAGCAAAGAACGCATCGTATAATTTTGCAAGTTTTAGTTTGTTTAGCGTTTGTTGCGTGCATGGAGCTTTTGGGTTTAAGGTTTAGTTGCGTGGCTGAGGCTTTTGGGTTTGGCGTTTAGTTATATTAATTAAGGCTTTTTATTTTGTTTTGTTTTTATTTTATTTGAATAATTAATTTTTTGTTAACAATTCCTCCATGCGCAAAATTTGATTATATGATTTACTCATAAAGTAAAAAAAGGAGGATAATACCATGACAACAATTAAACCGTTGGCAGACAAAATTGTAATTAAAGTTATCGACGATGTTGAAAAAACATCAGGCGGTATTTTTATACCCGACAGCGCAAAAGAAAAACCCCAGAAGGGTGAAGTAATTGCCGTCGGACCCGGTAAATTTACCGATAACGGTACAAGAGAAGAAATGGACGTAAAAGCGGGAGACAAAGTGCTTTTCGCTAAATACTCGGGCACCGATGTAAAAATCGATGAAGTTGAGTACAAAATCCTCTCTGTTAAAGATGTATTAGCAATTATTGAATAGGAGATATAAAAAATGGCTAAAAAAATAGTATTTGACGCTCAAGCCCGCGAAGCCCTGTTAAGAGGTGTTGACGCGGTAGCGGACGCGGTAAAAGTTACCCTTGGCCCTAAAGGCAGAAACGTAATTCTTGAAAAGAAATTCGGCGGTCCTCAAATCGTTAACGACGGTGTTACAATCGCAAAAGAAATCGAACTTAAAGACGGTCTGGAAAACGCAGGCGCACAGCTTTTAAAAGACGTTTCTTCAAAAACAAATGATGTTGCAGGCGACGGTACCACAACGGCTTCCGTTCTTGCTCAGGCAATTTATCGTGCAGGATTAAGAAACCTTGCCGCAGGCGCTAACCCCATGGGCATTAAACGCGGTATTACAAAAGCCGTAGAAGAAGCTGTTAAAGAAATTAAAGCTATGTCAAAATCCGTTGACTCAAAAGAAATGAGAGCACAGGTTGCTTCAATTTCCGCAGGTAACGATAAATTTATCGGTAATCTGATTGCAGACTGCATGGAAGCAGTAGGTACAGACGGTGTTATAACGGTAGAAGAATCAAAAACATTCGGCACGGATAAAAAAGTTGTCGAAGGTATGCAATTTGACAAAGGTTATATTTCACCTTACTTCATTACTGACGCGGAACGTATGGAAGCAGTCCTTGAAGATGCTTATGTTCTTTGCGTAAACAAAAAAATTAACCTCATAGCAGACCTTGTACCTATTCTGGAACAGGTTGCACGCGACGGCAAATCGCTTTTAATAATCGCCGAAGATGTTGAAGGCGAAGCCCTTGCAACACTTGTTGTAAACACAATGAGAAAAGTTTTAAGAGCAGTTGCTGTTAAAGCTCCCGGTTTTGGCGACAGAAGAAAAGCAATGCTTGAAGATATCGCTATTTTAACCGGCGGTCAAATGTTTACCGAAGAACTCGGTATCAAACTTGAAAACGTTACCGTTCAACAACTCGGACGCGCACGCAGAGTTACCGTTACAAAAGATGAAACAACAATTGTTGTCGGTTCCGAAACAAAAGCTGCCGTTGATGAAAGAGTTGCACTTCTCAAAAAACAAATCGAACAATCTGACAGCGAATACGATAAAGAAAAACTTCAAGAACGTGTTGCAAAACTCTCCGGCGGTGTTGCAGTTATCGAAGTCGGTGCGGCAAGCGAAGTTGAACTTAAAGAATCAAAACTCAGAATCGAAGACGCGCTTAATGCGACACGTGCCGCTCAGGAAGAAGGTATCGTACCCGGCGGCGGCGTAGCGCTTGTACGTGTTCAGCAGGTTCTTGAAAATGTTTTGGATAACAAAACATTTGCATCCGATGATGAAAAAATCGGCTTCAAGATTTTAACATCAGCCCTTGATATACCTCTGACAACAATTGCAAATAACGCAGGTGCTAAGGGTGATGTTGTAGTTGACGCGGTTAAGAAAGAATCCGGCGCATACGGCTACGACGCACTTACAAACACTTACGGCGATATGTTTAAAGCAGGTATTGTTGACCCTGCAAAAGTTACAAGAAGCGCTCTTGAAAACGCTGCAAGCGTTGCTTCAATGCTGCTCACAACCGAAGCTGCAGTTGTTGAAATTCCCGAAGAAAAAGCTCCTCAAATGCCCGATATGTCCGGCATGGGAGGCATGGGCGGAATGATGTAATTTTTCTACGCAGCTTGTGCTGCGTTAAAAATTACGAATGCCCCTATAGTGTGTGAAGTTTTGACCCGTGAAACGAGAGTTTTGCGGGTCAAAACGTAACCGTACTTCGCCTCCGTGCAACGAAGTTGCTCAGGAGGCATGGGCGAAATGGCGTAATAAACGCTTGTAAAAGTATACACGGATACAAAAAAAGCCGGAAATAAATATTTTCGGCTTTTTTGCCGCTGTATAAAATAACGCATGGATTTTGCGCAGCTAAAGTGCACTATGCTTTTGGCAACTTTTGTTTCGTTTTTGTTTTTTATTAAATAAAACAAAAACAATAAAGGAATTGTAAGTGGAGAATTTTAATATTCAAAACTCCCCTTTTGCTGATTTTAAAATGCCGCAGCAGCAATTACAAAAAGACAATGCACAAACTGCTGCGATACCGCCGCAAAAGCAGGACGAATTTGTAAAATCGGATAAAGATACCAAAAAACCTGCAAAGGCAGCGGGAATAATCGCGGCAATTGCTCTTAGCGGTGCTGCATTGCTGTATTTTATAAAAAAAGGAAAAGTAAATGCTCCGAAAAATCCTCCGGGTGATGCTCATTTGCCCAGAATTATAACCTCCGAGACTAAGGGCGGCCCTGCACAGCTTCTTCAAGATACTGCTGCCGATCTCAAGGTTGCTGCGGCAAACATGCAGGATGATTTGTTAAAAAACGGGGATATGCTTCCTGATAACCCTGATGTTTTGCAGGAGAAAGCTCCGCAGGTGATTTCCGATATTAATGAAGCCGTTTCGGGAAAGAATTCTCAAAAAGCTGTACGGGAGCAGGTTTCTGAAATTACTCAAGAAACTGCGGAAAAACTTTCGCAGGGTGCAGAGCCTTCAAAGCTTGCGGATGAAATCCCGGATGAAATCACCAAGCAGCCCGCAGCTGTTCTTGAAGCTCCGAAACCGGAAGAAGAAATTGCCAAAACAGTACAGGAGGCGGCACAAAAAATAGATATTCCCGAATTAAAATTTGATGATGAAATATACAACAGGCTTAAAAAATATGAAGAAGCTATACTTTCCGGCACTTTTGAAGTTGTGCCGGAGGAAGTTTTCACGCTTGTAAAAAAAGAGCAGGAAGCAATAGGGCTGGCATATGATGATTTAATGTCCATTGTTAAAAATACGGATGATGAGGCAGTGCTTGATGAAATTTCAAAAAAAATCTCCGCTCTGTCAGAGCGCTATAAGTCCTTAAATGTGGCTGAGCGTATAGAAGATATACAAAAATTAAAGAGCGAGCTGGATAAGATTGACCCTGCGGCATATAAAAAAGTATTTGAAAAGACGGGCAGCGGCGGGATGGCTATGCTTGAGAGCAACCTTATCGGGGAGCTTGGCGCAAGAAGATTTAAGACTTCGCCGGTTTATCGTGAAATTATAGACGCTGCGGATAAACTGGGACTTGAAGGCAGTGAAGATGAAAAAATCAAAAAAATAATGAAACTTGCAGAAGAAAACAAGCTCGGCAGCGGCGAGCACGGCACGGTATATCAAATACCGGGTACAAAGCTTGCAATAAAAGCACCCGGAAGAAACGGCAAACCCCCGCAAAGCCTTGAAGGGTTCAGTTATCTTGCGGATATTAGCGAATATCAAGCTGTAAATAATGTGCTTGCAAGGAATAATCTGGTTGAAATTCAGGAATACATAGATTCGCTAAAATCCTTTGTCCTTAGCGATGAGTACGACACCATAGTTGCAAATATGCCCCAAAGCGCTTATG
This sequence comes from Candidatus Galligastranaerophilus faecipullorum, assembly GCA_018713115.1. Lineage (GTDB taxonomy): Bacteria > Cyanobacteriota > Vampirovibrionia > Gastranaerophilales > Gastranaerophilaceae > Galligastranaerophilus > Galligastranaerophilus faecipullorum. The sequence goes on along the minus strand of DVFS01000076.1, from coordinate 13,906 downwards.
ATGACCTTCTTGCGCGTGTTGTGCGCATTAATAAAGCCGGCCGCGGTTTGGATGTCGGAGGTAATAATTTAATGGTGGACGCGATAAATCAACGTTTTGTGCCGATTGATTTACATCCAAATACTTCTTTTGAAGCGGGATACAGAACAAAAATCGACCATCTCGGCAGAAATTACATAGATCCTCTGGGCCATACCATAGGCCAGTTTACGACTTCGCTTGATAACACTTCTACAATGAAAAGGGTCGGAAAGGCACTTAAATCTATTGCAAAAGATACGGAAAATTATAAAATGTATCTTTTTGACACAAGTTTTTATAGTTCACGTTATAATGACGCGCCAAGAAGAATTATATATGAATATCTTGAACAGGTTGATGAAGGACTCGCACGCGAAATAGACGAAGCATTTGATAAAGTGCATAAAATAAAACTTGAACTGGGTGACAGTGCAAACGAAGCCGACAGGAAAGCGCTAAAAGATGCAATAGATGAGTTCTGTGCACTTGTGGACAAAAAACTCTTAAAAGAGCCGGACATTGCCCCCGAGGAGCTTGCTAAAATGCAGATTTCAGCAAACAGAACACATCTGATTGACAAGTTTGATGCCAAAATAGAAAAAAGAAAAGAATCACTTGAAGAGATTGCAGCTTTAGACAAAGAAGACCGGACTGATTACATTATATCTAAACTGCAAGAACTTGAAAAAGAGCGCGATGAGGCGCTTGCCGTCTATGATAAAAAATATGGCTTGATATAGTTGACAAATTTATTTTCTTGTGATACAATATTAAAAATTTAAAAATTGTGCGGTTAGCTTAATTTGACCATAGGTTACTAGTGGGTCACACCGTTCCTTTAGGGGCTCGGGGTGGTCTGTTTGTGTGAAATCGAGGTAAGAGAATGAGAACACAGGCAATAAATACTACTGAGAAGAATAACACAAATGTAATCGCTGCGGGTGTCGGCGGTGCAACTGCCGCTGCCCTTGTGAGCCGTTATGCACCCCTGACGCACAACGAGCATATGGATGCTTTTTCAAAACCGGTAAAGAACGAAATTAAAACCCATGTGCTTGACGCTAAAAATCAAGAGTTCAATGCAATTGTTGAAGAATTTGCAAAAAACGAAGCGCTGAAAAAAATGGGCGATACCTTCAAAGCAAATAAAGACGCAATTATAGACGGTGCGGAAGATAAAATTACCGACGCAATAAAAGAGTTTGATGAAGTATCAAAAACGACATTTAAGACATATGCAAAACGAGTTGCCGACACGGGTAATGTAGTTGAGGCGGTTCTTAATCACAATGTCATTAAACAGGCTAAAAAATCAAGGCCGGCGTTTTACTTTGCGGCTCTTGCGGGTGCCGCTTCCATGACACTTGCGGTTTTAAAGAATGTTATCAGTGCTAAAAAAGTTCAAAATGAAACCGTAACGGTTAACTATGATAAGGAAGGCATGATAATTGACGCACCCGATAGCCTTGCGCTTGCAATAATTCTTGACGAGTACGCATAAAAAACTTATAAAATCAAAAAGCCCGCAAGATAGATTTTGCGGGCTTTTTGCATATATACAAGGTTTATTAAAATTACAGACCCATTAATTTTACAATATCTTTAATATCGCTCGTTGTTTTTTCAACGGGTGATTTTGCGTATTTAATGGCGCAATCGGGATCCTTAAGACCGTTGCCAGTTAATATGCAGACGATTTTTGATTTGGGTTTAATTGTATCCTTTAGCTTGATAAGTCCTGCTACAGGCGCGCAGCTTGCAGGTTCGGCAAGGACACCTTCGGTTGAGGCAAGCAGATTGTATGCTTCAATGATTTTTTCATCACTTACCATATCGATTGTGCCTTTTGACTCGTCGCGAGCCGCTTCTGCCTGTTTCCAGCTTGCGGGGTTACCTATTCTTATGGCTGTGGCAATTGTCTGCGGGTTGTCGATTTTATGCCCTTTAACAATGGCTGCGGAACCCTCTGCCTGAATGCCCATCATCTTGGGTAATTGTTTTGATTTTCCGAGATTGAAAAATTCCCTGTAGCCTTTCCAGTAGGCGGTTATGTTGCCTGCGTTACCCACGGGAATAAAGTGATAATCAGGCGCGTCGCCCAGTGCTTCAATTATTTCAAAGGCGCCCGTTTTCTGACCTTCGATTCTGTAGGGATTTACAGAGTTTACAAGTGTTATGGGATAATTTTTTGAAATTTCACGAACTGCGTCAAGCGCGTTATCAAAGTTTCCGTTAATGGCTATAACTCTCGCCCCGTACATCATTGCCTGCGACAATTTGCCGAGTGCAATGTAGCCGTCGGGTATTAAAACATACGTTTTTAAACCTGCCTTAGCGCCGTATGCGGCAGCGGCAGCGGAAGTGTTGCCTGTAGAGGCACAGATAATTGCATGTGAACCTTCTTCTTTTGCCTTTGTAACAGCCATTGTCATGCCGCGGTCTTTAAAACTGCCCGTGGGGTTTGAGCCTTCATATTTTAAATAAATCTCGCAGTCAAGTTCCAGTTTGCGCGCAAGGTTGTCCGCCTTAATTAAAGGCGTATTTCCTTCGCAAAGTGTAATAATTTCAGTGCTGTCGCTTACGGGCAGGTACTCTCTGTATTTATCGATTAATCCGTTGTATCTCATCTACATTACCCTTATTAAGTTATTAATTTTAATTGAATCTTTTTGAAGTTCTTTAATTGCGTTTTGAATGTCGCGCTCGGAACATTCTTCGGTAATAACAATAATATGCGCCGTGCCGTCAGGTTCGGTACCTTTTTGAAGAACGCTTGAGAGATTGATTTTGTTGTTTCCGCAGACCGTTCCTATGACGCCTATTGTGCCCATTGCGTTCTGGGCGGTAATAGAAATATAATAGTTGTTTTTGGTGTCAAGAACATCCTTTTGCACGGCTTTTTCTTTGTGATGACAGCGGGTCATAGGCAGGATGGTTTCGCACTTGCCAAATTCCGCAGCTATGGCAAGAATATCGCCCACAACCGAACTTGCCGTCGGGAACTCGCCCGCACCCGGGCCTGTGAACATTACCTGACCTACGGGGTGTCCTTCAAGCATAACGGCGTTTAATGCGTTATTTATGCCCGAGATAATGCTTTCTTTTTTAACAAGCATGGGGTGTACCCTGACATCAAGTTCGTCACCCGATGTTTGCGCGAGCGCAATGAGTTTGATTTTATACCCCAGTTCATTTGCATATTTAATATCATCCGCGGAAATGTTTGTGATGCCTTCGCGGTGGATTTTTGAAATGTCTATTCTTTTGTGGAAAACAATGTTTGCAAGCGTTGCGATTTTATACATTGTATCAAAACCTTCAACGTCGCCTGTGGGGTCGGCTTCTGCGTAGCCTAAGTCCTGAGCGTCTTTGAGGCATTCTTTATAGGAAATATTTTTTTCTTCCATTTTGGTTAAAATGTAGTTTGTTGTACCGTTTAAAATGCCTGCAACTTTTTTAAATTTATTGCCGCGAAGGGTTGTTTTAATGGGCATAATAATCGGTATGCCGCCTGCAACCGCCGCTTCGTACAAAATCGCAACATTGTATTTGTTTGCAAGGTCAAAAAGTTCCGCGCCGTGCTTTGCAAGGAGTTCTTTGTTGGCTGTTACGATATGTTTTTTGTTTTTGATAGCCGTTTTTAAAAGGTCAAAAGCAGGGTCAACACCGCCCGCAACCTCTACTACCGCGTTAATCTGCGGATCGTTTACAATCTTATAAGGGTCGTCGGTGAGTTCTTTTACTTCGACATCCCTTTTTTTGTTTAAGTTCTTTACCGCGGCACTTTTGATTTCTATTTCGGGAAAGTTCTTAAGAGTTTTTACGACTCCCGAACCCACGGTGCCAAGCCCGATTAATCCTATAATTAATTTATTTTCCATAAGAAAATCATACTAAATAAATTTAAAAATGCAAAAATTTTATTTTGGAGTTATTATTTTTATGCAAAGCATTTTAAAAAGAGGATTTTTTATGTCAGATAAAATAAGAGTAAGGATTGCACCCTCCCCGAGTGGAAATTTGCACATAGGAACGGCAAGAACGGCGCTGTTTAACTTTTTATACGCTAAAAAAACAGGCGGGGAATTTGTTTTAAGGATTGAAGACACCGACCTTGACAGAAGTTCGGAAGCTTTTAAGCAAAATATTTTTGACTCGCTCAAGGCGCTGGGTCTTAACTGGGATGAAGGTCCCGATGTCGGCGGAAACTACGGCCCCTACTGCCAGTCCGAGAGGTTTGATATTTACCCTAAATACGCTCAAATGCTTATAGACAAAGGCTATGCCTATGAGTGCTTCTGCACAAACGAAGAGCTTGAGGCAGAAAAGGAAGAAGCCATAAAAAACCACAACGCCTATGTTTATTCAAGAAAGTGCTTAAACCTGAGCGAAGAAGAAAAAGCCGCCCTTCGCGCTAAAGGCATTAAGCCCTCCATACGCTTTAAGGTTGAGCATAAAGAACTTGTATTCAATGACCTTGTAAAAGGCGAGTTGAAGTTTGACACAAGCCTTATCGGCGATTTTGTCATTATGAAATCAAACGGCACCCCGACTTACAACTTTGCGGTTGTCATTGACGATATGTTAATGAACATAACCGATATCATAAGAGGTGAAGACCATATTTCAAATACACCCAAACAGATACTTATTTATGAAGCTCTGGGCGCTAAAGTTCCGCGCTTCGGGCATTTAGGGATGATACTTGCACCCGACAGGACAAAACTCTCCAAGCGCCACGGCGCAACGGCTGTGTCGGACTTTGTAAAACAGGGCTATCTGACAGACGCGCTTATAAACTTTGTAGCGCTTCTCGGCTGGTCGCCTTCAGACGGTGTGGAAATCAAATCCGTCGATGAGATTGCGGCAGACTTTAGAATTCATGAGGTTTCAAGTTCAAACTCCGTTTTTGAATACGATAAATTAAACTGGATGAACGGTCAGTACATTAAAAAAATGGAAATTCCAAAACTCACCGATATGATTTTGCCTTTCCTTTCAAAATACGACACGGCTCAGTACGACAGGAAAAAGCTTGAAAAAATCGTTGAAATCACGCGCGAGCCTTTAACGGTGCTTTCTCAAATCGAGCATGACGCAAGTTATTTCTTTGAAGATAAAATCAACCTTGACGAGGTAAAAGAGGTGATTGAAAAAGACTCTTCAAAAGAAGTTATTAAATATGTGCTTGATAATGCGCAAAGCTGGAATTTTGATGATGAGGAAGATATTCACAACAAGCTCGGCGATTTAAGAGCATACTTTAAAGAAAACAAAGGCTTAAAACCAAAGGATACAATGTGGGCGGTGCGTGCTGCTTTGACAGGCAGAACAAGAGGTGCCGATATGGCGGAAACCGTCTGGATTTTGGGCAAGGAAAGAGTGCTAAAACGCCTTGCGGCGGCTCTTTAAAGAAATTAAAGTTCAATATTTTTGGGATTAATAAGCTCCTCGATAGAAATATCGAGGGCTTTTGATAATGCGGCAATCGTTTCAACCGTAGGATTTGACTTGCCTCTTTCTATAAGACTTACCAAATTGCTTGATATTTTTGCTGCTTCGGCAAGCTCTTCCTGCGAAAAGCCCTTTTTCATTCTTTCAAATTTTAACTTTATTCCTATTTTTTTTAATAAATTATCAGTCATACAAATATAATATTAATTTGACAATTATAATACTACAAACTATAATTATAATAATCATAATATATTAGTAATAGTGAGGTTATATTATGTCTGACAATTTAAAATCCTGCCTTAAGGAACTGAAACGTGAACTGCTTGTTGTTAATGCGCTCAGTGCTTACCTTGATGAGGCGGCAAGCGAGGAGAGAGAGTTTGATATGACAAACTCGCCCGTTTTTATGTCGTTTTTATGCGAAAGAATGGAATTGATAAGCGAGAAATTTGCGCTTCTGGAAAATTTAATAAAAACTTATGAAATCTGAAACGGACACCTGGAACACTTTGCCTTGGGGTGCAGCATAAGGTTGTCCTCAAGGTCGTACATTTTGGCTATTCTTGTTATGAGCCTTTCCCCGCAGACGGGGCAGTACAGCGCGGTTTTTGAAAATTCGCCGTTTAAGAGTATCTGCTCTTTGATTTCTTCTATTTCTTTTGCACTTCCGAGGGTAAAACTTTCGCCCTTTTCGTATCTTTTAATGTCATGAAGCGCCACTTTGAGCCCTTTGGCAAGTTTTTGCCTTACGGTTGTGGATAAAAAGACTTCTATGCCTGATTCAATGGAGCCAATCTCGGCAAGGGTCAGGTTGCATTTTTTTGCAAGACCCGACTGCGAAAGCCCGAGTTTTTCGCGCTCTGTGCTTACAAACTGTGCAAGCGAGTCATAGACGGTATGTTTAGTATCTTTATGCATTTGCTTTTTTTGCTTTAATTTCTTTATCCCACGCAAGCAGAACGGAAGCGAAGAATATGCTTGAATATGTACCTGCAATAATACCCAGAATCATTGCAAGGACAAAGTCTTTTGTTGTTTCGCCGCCGAAAAAGTAAAGCGCGATAAGCGTTAAAAGGGTCGTAAGAGAAGTGTTTACACTTCTTGCAAGAGTCTGGTTAACGCTTGCGTTGATTATCTCGCCGCTTGTGTATTTTTTGGCAAGGAATCTGTTGTTTTCTCTTATTCTGTCAAATACAACAATGGTATCATGCACCGAAAAGCCTACAACGGTAAGGATTGCCGTTATAAAGAGGCTGTCTACCTGAACATTGTACAAAATACCCAGAATGGCAAATACACCCACTACAAAAAGCGCATCGTGGAAAAGTGCTGCAAGGGCGATTATGGCATAATCCGCCTGAAATCTGAATGAGATGTATATCACAATGCCCAGAAATGCAAGCAGCAGAGCCGCAAGAGAGTTTTTAAGAAGCTCTTTACCTAAAGTCGGCCCCACTGAAGTTGTGGAGATTAACTGCGGCGCGTCCGTGTTTTGCGAGAGCACCATGGTTATTTTATCTATCCGGTCATTGTTTTTTTCTCCCATAAAGCGTGTTTTTATGGAAATAATATTTTTTATCTGTTTGTCAGAGCCAGTGTTGCTCATATTTTGTATAACAGGGTTTGAAACGCCGCTTTGTTCAAGCTCCGAGCGTATTTTGCTTATTTGGTCAGGGGTGATAGAGTTATTAACACCGTATTGCAAAATGGTGCCGCCTGTGAAGTCTATTCCCAGTTTAACGGGGGCATGATTGGGCTGGGTAAACATAAGATAAAACATTGCAAGTATACAGGGAATAAGTATAGCAATGCTTATTAAAAGGTAATGCCATCTGTGTTTTACCACGTCAATCAGATAACTGCTTTTTATTAAATTGGGATTAGCCATTTTATATTCTCCTATTATAAAGTTTTTAATTAATCAAGAACGCCGAACTTGGCTTTTTCTTTCTTGGTTTCAACCGCGCTGTAGGCGTCTTGAATTTCATCGGCCCTCAGACCGAAAAGCCCGGGGTGTTTAAGTTCGCCCGTGCCGAACACAAGGTGCATAAAGTTTTTTGTAACGGTAATTGCACTGAACATGCTGACAAGAACACCTATTGCAAGAGTGAGCGCAAAACCTTTAACCACGCCTGTACCAAGCGCGTAGAGGATTGCACAGGTGATAATTGTCGTCATATTTGAGTCAAAAATACTTGTAAAAGCTCTTTCAAAACCCGAGTTAATCGCGGTAAAGAGCGACCTTCCCGACCTTAACTCTTCTTTTGTCCGCTCAAAGATAAGTATATTGGCATCAACCGCCATACCGATAGACAGGATAAAACCTGCAATACCTGCAAGTGTGAGCGTTACGGGTATGAGTTTAAATATTGCAAATACTATAACGCTGTATATGGCGAGCGCTATACAGGAGATAACACCCGGAGCCCTGTAGTAGACAATCATAAATATCATAACAAGTGCAAGACCTATCGCACCTGCAACTTTACTTTTTTGAATACTGTCGGCGCCTAAAGTAGGACCTACGGAGTTTTCTTCTATAATGTTTGCTCCGACAGGCAGTGCGCCTGCATTAAGCAAGTCCACCATATCTTTAACTTCCTGATATTCAAAACCGCCGTCACCGCCTGTTATCTGCGCATGACCGCCCGTAATTTCTTCATTTACGCGCGGTGCGGATTTTAATTCGCCGTTAAAGAATATTGCCATTTGCTGCCCTACTAAATCACGCGTAAGGTGGGCGAATTTTTTGGCGCCTTCCTGATTAAATTCAATGGATACAATCCATTCACCGCTTCCGGGGGCTGAGCCTACGAGAGCTTTTTTAAGGTCTTTACCCGTAAGTCCCGTGCTCTCCCAGATAATGTCGCCGTTTGAGTCAATGCCCGCAGGGCGTTTAAACTCCAGTTCCGCGGTTTCGCCGAGGAATCTTTTTGCCTGGGCGGTGTCCGAGATATTGGGTATTTCTATCATCAGTCTTTTGTCGCCGATTTTTTGAACCGTTGTTTCCCCTACGCCCAGAGCATTTACCCTGTTTTCAATGGCGTACTGGAGCGAGTCCATAATCTCGGGGGTGATTTTTTTAATGGTGCTTGAAGTCTGTGCTTCAAGGGTAAGCCTTGAGCCGCCCACAAGGTCAAGCCCCAGTGTTGCGGGTTTTCTGCTGATGACAACAATGCAGCTTATAGCTATTAAAACAATCGCCCAGAAAAGAATGATTTTATTTTTCATTTCTCTAATGTCCTTATAAGAATTTACATTTAAATTTTAACAAAAAAATAAAAAAGAGTATAGCAAATCCATAAATATAGCCCGGGCGGTCAATGACAGGTGATTTGTTGAATATGTACGGAAAATAAAAAAAGCCGCTTAATTTGCGGCGTTTTCCTCTTTTAAAGTCCAGTAGCATTTCTGCCTTTTAAAAGCTTTTTTGTTGTTAATAATCTTTTTCTCATTCCTCTTTTTTATCTGCGGTATAAACACCGTAAATACCTGCCACCACTCCTTTCTCTAAGTGAGCTTAATTCCTTTGACATAACTATCAAATATCAAATTAAGAGCATGAGCAATATTTAAATTATTAAATTTTTTTTACAATCAACCATGCCTCCCGTAAACAATAGGGAAAATTAAAATTTACAAACTTAATGAAGAAAAATTTACTTGCAAAACGCTAAAAGGCATGACTGATAAATGCAAAAAACTTTTTAAAAATTTTAACTTTAAAATTCTTGTCCGCGGAAGTGTCTTAGTGTTATTATTAATATGAGGAGTTATGGGGAAACTTATTAAATTCATACTGGCTTTAATAATATTTTTTGCGGGCACATTTTGTGTTCAGGCTGCGCCTGTTATAAAAATAACGGGGCTTGAGTTTGATAATTCGGATAATATTGTAGTAATTAAATCCGTAGGTAAAATTTTCCCGAAAACAATGCAGACACCTGAGGATAACGATAAAAGCGTGCGCACGCCCGAAAACGTTATTACAAAATGTTTCCTTGATAATCCCGACAGAGTATTTGTAGATATTACAAATGCCGTCCTTGCTGGCAATGCGAAAACATATACTCTTAAAAATTCCAAAATAGATACCGTGAAGATTTCACAGTTTTCAACAAACCCCAATACCGTCAGAATAGTTTTTGAATACAATAAAAAATTCTCCCCCGAAGATTTTTCAATTTATGCTAACGACAGGCAGATAATGCTTCTCCTTTCAAAAACGCTTGTTGCGGGCGAGAGGTATAAAACCATATACAATAATATGACATCGGGCGAGAGAAAGGCGGATATATTTGAAGCTGCAACGTATTCAAGCGAAACAAAAGAAAAAATCATAAATGTTTCAAATACCGCCGAAGCGCAGTATGAAACAAAAAAAACTCCAGAGAAACAAACAAAAATGAAAGCGGGGTTTTATATTGATTCGGTTTCAACCATAAAAAACGGCATAATGATTAAAGGAAGCGGCCTTGTGTCGCTTAAAAATTCTTTTATACTGGAAAATCCGCTAAGAGTTGTCTATGACCTTGAAAATGCAAACGTTGCGCAGGAGCTGAGGAATAAAAGCTACACCATGCCTTCCCCGAGCGCGCTTGTTGTAAACGGAACGGTAATGCAGAGGGAGATTTTAAGAATAGGACAAAACACTCCTTCAACCGCAAGGCTTGTGCTTCAGGGCAATGACGCAAAAAACTACAGAATGGTTATCTCGCCCGATTTACAGGGGCTTTTTATTGCAAAAAGAACGGATGTTCTTAATGCAAAACTTACGGAAACCACAAGTTCCGTGCTTTCATACAGTGCAAAAAATGCGGGCGAGAATCTTGATGTTGTAAATATTGCTTTTACTAACCCCGTTACACTTACCATGTTTGAGGAAAATTCCAAATTTTATGTGGATTTACAAAATGTGTCGGACTACAATGAAGAGGCGATAAGAAAACTGCATGAAAACCCTGATTATACGGGCATTACCGCTCAGAAAATCGCACTTGAAAAGTCCAGAATTATTTTTCATCTTAAAGATTCGACGGCAATAAATGCGCAGATTTCTCCTGACGCCAAAGAATTGAGAATATACTTTAAAAAGCGTGTTAAAACGGAACCTAAGCCTGCACTTGTACAGCCCGTTAAAAAAGAAGAGCCTGTAAAAGATCCCGCAGGGGAACCTGAAAAACAGCGCCCCTCGACAATTAAACAGATGTACAGCGTTGTTATCGACCCGGGGCATGGCGGAGCGGATGTGGGCGCTACACGCGAGGGTATTTATGAAAAAGACATAACCCTTGAAGTATCAAAATTACTTGAAGAAAACCTTAAGAAAATGGGTGTTTACACTCATATGACGCGCGACAGAGATAAGACTGTCGAGTTAAACGAAAGAAGTGATTTTTCAAATTCCTTAAGCCCTGATGTCTTTATAAGTGTGCATGTAAATTCATCGGTAAAAGAAGATATTATAGGCGTGGAAACCCACTGGTATCACCCCGTAAGTCTTGATTATGCCAAAAAAGTACACTCAAAAATAGCAAGTTCGAGAAATATTTCAAAATGGGATACGCGGGATCGCGGTTTGTTCCAGTCAAAATTTTATGTTATAAATCATACTGAAGCTCCTGCCATTCTTGTTGAAATAGGATTTATTTCAAACCCTGCAGAGCGAAAACAGCTTATAACAAAAAAACGGCAGGAAGAGATTGCAAAATCGCTGGCTGACGGAATAATGGAGTATTTAAAATCTGCAAAATGATATACAGTGATACAATAGGTGTAATGGACTCGGGAGTCGGCGGTCTGACAGTATTAAGCGAACTTGTAAAAGTTCTGCCCTCCTCAAAATACATATACTTCGGCGATACGCTGAATCTGCCCTACGGCTGCAAAACAAAAGAAGAAATTCTGTTTTTTAACAGAAATATTTTAAACTTCTTTCTTACCCTGGGTGTTAAAGATATTGCCATTGCCTGCAATACAACCTCTGCTCTTACCTATGAAGATTTAAAAAAAGAATTCACTCCGCGCGGTCTGAGAATTTTTCCGCTCATTCATTCCGCCGCCTATGACGCCGCTTCGGGTCTTAAAGACGGCGACTGCATTTGTGTTCTTGCAACTTCAGCTACGGCAAAAAGCGGAAAATATGCGGATGAAATACAAAAAATTAATCCTAATATAAGAGTTGTAGAGATACCCTGCCCCGGGTTTGTGGAAATTGTTGAAAACAGGCGCTATGACGCAAAAGAAAGTTATCTTGCGGTTGAAGAAAAAATGAAAATCGTGCTTGAAAACAATGCAAAAAGGGTAATCTTAGGCTGCACGCACTACCCTTATCTCCTCGATTTGCTTTCAAAATTTGCCCCCCGCGATATATTCTTTAATCCTGCACACTCGCTTGCAAAAGCTGTAGCTTCTGTTGTAAAAAACACTGAAACTGCGGGAGATGTTGATTTTTATGTTACAAATAATCCCGATGAGTTCAAAAGAAGCGGGAAAATGTTTTTTGAGATAAATAAAGAAGTACAGCTTGTCAAAATGCCCGTGTTCAGTCAAGTATAGCGTCCTTGGGCACGACAGTTATGCCGCCCTGCGAAACAAAAAAGCCGCGTTTTATATCCTCTTCTTTATTAAATCCTATTTCCGTATATGGCGGGATGATTACATTTTTATCTATTATTGCGCGGTTAATGTGCACGTGTCTGCCTACATTGACGTTTTCAAGCAATATTGAGTTTGAAATGCCCGAAAAGCTGTTGATTTTTACTTTTGGCGACAGTATACAGCGTGAAAGCGAGCCTCCGCTTATAATGCAGCCTTCGGATACAAGAGAGTTTTTAGCGACACCGACGCGTTTATCTTCATCCCATATAAATTTTGCGGGAGGATAGTTGTAGTTAAACGTGCGAAGCGGCCAATCCCTTGAATAAAGATTTAATTCAGGATCATATTCCAGAAGGTCCATATTCGCCTGCCAGTAACTGTCAATGTTGCCCACATCGCGCCAGTAGCCTCTTTCCGAGTCGCTCATTCCGGGGAAGCTGTTTGAAGCAAAGTCGTAAATATAAACCGCTTTGCCGCCTTTGAGCATATTGGGGATAATATTTTTGCCAAAGTCATGCGATGACGCTTCATCAAGCGCGTCGCGCTCGAGTTCGCCTATGAGTTTTTCGGGTTTAAAAACATAATTTCCCATTGAAGCAAGGCACTTTGTCGGGTCGCCGGGGATGTGTTTAGGTGTGTGTTTTGGCTTTTCAACAAAGTTTATAAGCCTCCAGGACTCATCAACCTCCATAATCCCGTACTCGCCCGCAAGTTCAATTGGGATCGGGATGGCGGAGATTGTTAAATCAGCCTGTTTTTCAATATGATAATCTATCATCTGGCGCACGTTCATTTTGTAAATATGGTCGCCGCCAAAGACGCAAACGATTTTAAAGTTATCATCCAGAATCTGGTTTAAATTTTGATAAATCGCGTCAGCCGTACCTTTATACCAGTTTCCGTCCGTTCTCATCTGCGCCGGTACGCAGTCAACATACTGACCTACGGATGAAGAAAGGTTCCAGCCGCGCGATATATGCTTATTCAGCGAGTCTGATTTGTACTGTGTCAATACTTTTATTTTATAAAAACCTGAATTTACAAAGTTATTGAGTACAAAGTCTATGATTCTGTATCTTCCGCCGAACGGTACGGCAGGTTTTGCCCTGTCCCTTGTAAGGGGAAAAAGTCTTTTTCCCTGACCGCCTGCCAGAATCATTGCTAAAACATGTTCGCTAAACATTTGCCACCTTAACCTGTTCTTTTATTATTAAATCATATGCGAAGCGTTTTTAAAATACCCCCCGAAGTTGATTTTTGGCATTAAAAAAGCCGCCCGCAAGGACGGCTTAAAATTTGAACTTTTACGCGTTTGTTTCCTGTCTTTTTGCGTAACATTCTTTGCAATAGATTTCTTTGCCCTCTATAGGCTTGAACGGAACTTTTGTTTTGGCTCCGCACTGTGAGCATACGGCATCATGCATTCTTCTTCTGTTTCTTTGTCTGCGCTCTTTTCTGCACTCGGGGCATCTTTTGGGTTTGTTTACCAAACCTTTTTCAGCGTAGAATTCTTGTTCACCCGTGCTAAAGACAAATTCTTTGCCGCAATCTTCGCATTTAAGGGTTTCGTCTTGGTACATTTTGGTCTCCTTTGATTAGTAAATTGTTTTCAGACCACAGAGCACAAATTTTTTGTTGAAAATCTATTGCTCGCATAGTTGAATATTATAATTGTAGCCGTTTTTTAGGATTTTGCAAGGAAAATATTATTAAAAAAACGGGTGTGATTATTATTCACCTGGAGTCACACCCGATAATGATACGAAACCTGAGAAGTAAATTTTTTACGGGGCTTGTGCCCCGTTAAAATTTACGAGCAGGCAGAAGG
>DVFS01000075.1 GCA_018713115.1 Candidatus Galligastranaerophilus faecipullorum | reverse complement strand
TTCTCAGGTTTCGTATCTTAATTCTTGAGGCGCGCTCCAGGTAGGTGACTACATATTGCGCCTCTTTTTTTATCTTATTCTTCTGCCGAAACGGTTATAGCTTTTTAAGCCGCCGAAGCCGCCGTTGTAGTGGTAGTAGGAGGGGTTGTAGCGGTTGTAGTAACTTGCGCGGTTGTTTACTCTGTTTGTGGGGATGAAAACTCCGCTTTGTCTGCCGTAGCGGTCGTAGCTTCTTGTGATTCCGTTAGAGTTGGTGACATAGGTGCCGACGCGGCGTCCGTTTCTGTCGTATCTGTTTGTAATGCCCGGATAGTATGTCCTGAGGCTGCCTGAATTATTCAGCGGTGTGTATGTAGTAAATCTGCTTAGTGCATGAACATCACTCAAGCCAAGTGAGAACGCTGTTAAGGTCATAATTCCCATCAAAAGTTTTTTCATAATTTTATTCCTGAAATCTGATTGACAGATATATTATAACTGCTATTGCGCACATTTTACCGCTCTTGGAGTAATATAAACCGATTAATTTATTTGCTCAATAAATTGTAAAAATTTTCCTTCGAGAGTATGTAGAGGCTTTCTTTAAGGTTTTTTAAGTTTTGCTGCATAAATGAATACTCCTGTGCGGACATATTAATCGCTTTTTTCATTGCGCCAAAAAGTTCATTATCCCGGTATAAAACGGCGTTTGTGCTGTTAAAACCGAGAGGATGTGCAAACTTTTCGTTAATTATTACCGGTTTTAGAAAGCCCAGAGCAAGCTGCACCTGCCCGGATGTTACCGACGTCAGGTATTTCAGGTGTCTTTTGTCATTTAAATCAAACGGCATAAGAATAAAGTCAGACATTTCAAGAATGTCATATAACTGCTTAAAATCGGGTGAAGATATAAAGGTAAAGTTTTTGTCGCAGAGCAGATAGGGGTTCACCTTTTCCTCCGGAGAGCCTGCAAGAGTGGCTTTAAAGTTAAATATACCTTCGTTTTTAAGAGAGTTGATACTTTTATATATAAGGTCGTAATTTTGCCTTGAGTTTTGTATGCGCCCAATAGATATAAAGCGTGTAGTGTCGTTTTTTGGCCCGGTTTCAAAATTGCCGAAGAAATGCGGATTTATGACTATTTTTTCAAATTTTTTATTTGCATGCGGGCAGAGGCAGGCGAGTTTGTAATCTTTTGCGATTTTATCGTTTATATTTTCGAGATTGTGCTCAAATATAATGACATTATGACTTTTCAGATTTTTTAATGAGGTGAACTTTTTATTCATCATTGTGATTTCATCTGACGCAATAACTATATTCTTGTATTTTTTTATCTCAGGACGCTTCAGGAGGCTCATTATGACATTGTGGCGCGCGGTTATGATATTTATATCAAAATTTTTATTAACGTTGAAAAAAACGTTTTTGAGCGCTGCTCTCGGTGTCATTAAAATGTCGCACCTGAAACCGAAATTGTGGAGGTATTCAACATAAGAGGGAAGGGTCTCGCTGTGAAAGTCGTTTGCTTCCGCTATAAGAACCCTGTCAGGGTCAATATTTGCTAAAAAATTTTTTATAAATCTTTTTTCATCGGGGTGTATAACTTTGAAATTTTCCGTAAAGAATCTTTTTAGCTTGTATAAAACAGTATTTAGGGCATTTTTAAAAAGATATGCCCTGTGAAAAAGTTTGTTTTGGCTGAGTTTAAGCCTTAGTTCAAAAAGAGCTTGGTTCTTTGAACCGGCAAGGAATCTGAGTTTGTAATCGAGTTTTTTATAATCCGCTGCACTTAAATTAGGACGGAGTTTTGCGTTAAAATAACTTTTTACAAGGTTAAAGTCGCGAATTTTTTCCGCATTGTTTTCTTTGTTGTTGTAATATCCCCAAGAAATTATATCGCCCAGTAGTGTGCAAAAACGCAGAGATTGTGTTTGAAATAGATTGCGCGTGCAATAAAATGAGTCAAGCGTGGTGATGATTTTTTCAACCTGATTGCCCATTTGTGAAAAATTTTTCTTTGCAATATTTGTTATTTGATTTTCGTGATTTCTGTAGAAATAATAATCCGAAAAGCGAAAATTTATACGGCTGCATACACACATAAGAGATGTGGCAAATACGTAATCTTCCCCCATTTGTATGCGTTCGGGAAATCTGACGTCGGGATTTTTCCTGAGTATTGAGGCTTTGATAAAAAGCTGAAAGGGTGAAAGTGTTGAAAGCATTGACTTTTCGATATAAATATCTTGCAGATAGTTCGCGCAGACTACAACATCACTCTCAAAATAAGAAGCCATATTGTATGTATTTTCAAGGTATTTGTTCTCAATAAGAAAATCATCAGAGTCAACAAAGGTGATATATTCTCCGCAAGCGGCGTCAATTCCTTTATTTCTGGCAGATGACGCCCCTGTGTGATTGCACTTTATAACCCTTAAGTTTGAGTAGTGTTTTTGAAGTTCTGACAAGATTCCGGGCGTATTGTCATTAGAACCGTCATCTGTGACAATAACCTCAATACCTGATAACGTCTGAGTAAAAATGCTTTTTATGCACTCTTTAATATATTTTTCCCTGTTGTAGACAGGAATTATTACACTTACTTTCATAAAATCCATTATAACTCTAAGGTGACATTTGGTTAGTTATGTGAATTTTTTGCCTGTTATATTGCACAGGTATTTTTGAACAATAAGCAGTAAAAGTTCTCTATTGCAGGCGCAAAGAGGTGTCTTTAGTATCCCGCGTGTGTTAAAAACAGCGTCTTTACATTTTGAGAGAATTTTATTGCGGTCAATTACACGGGGTTTTATTGCGCCTATTTGCATTTGATAGTCAATATAGCGTCTTAGTTCGGATGGGGATATTTTTCTTCTGTTGTATCTTTTCAGCCATATTTTAAATATGCCGTGCGTGTTTATATTGTATATGGCTTTCTGGTATTTAAGTCTTAAAAATTCAGATTTAATTTCATTTCTTGTTTTGTGCAGGAGTGTGGCATTGTTGTCATGATACCTGTAATACACAAGCACCTGGGGTATATTTTCTATTTTGGTTTTTCCGATGAGTCTGAGCCAGAAGGCAAAATCTTCACAATAGGAGTCAGATGGCGAGTATTTGCCAAATTTTTCAAATAAATCGCGCCTCATAAAGGCGCTTGAATTGCACATACTGCAATAGTCAAACAAATTTGCGTTTTCAATATCCTTGCTTGTAAAGACATAGGGATATTTTAAATTTATCCATGGAGGTGCGGGAGAATTTTCCCTGGAGTTTATGAATTGCGCAACTGCGCCCACTACGCCAGTATCTGTGTGGTTTTCCATATATTCATACTGTATTTGCAGCCGCTGCGTATGGGCAATATCGTCTGAATCCATCTTTGCAATGTATTTTCCTTTTGCACTTTTTATTGCAATATTTGAACTTGCAACAATTCCCAGATTGGTTTTGTTTTCAAAATATTTTATTCTATTGTCCCTGTAAGACAGAATTACATCTCTGACATAAGGCTCTGAGCCGTCATTTACAATAATCAGCTCAAAATCCGCAAAGCTCTGTCTTAAAATGCTTTCTATGGCTTCCCTTAAGTATTTTTCATTTGTGTTATAAACACACATTATTACAGATATTTCAGACATTTTATTTTCTCTTTAATATGATTATTGTAACGGCGGCAAGAATGGTCAGAATGCCTGCGATTATTCTCGGGGTTAATTGCTCCTGAAAGACGCACACACCGAAGAATACCGCACTTACGGGTTCAAGTGCGCCTAAAACTGCAGCAGGAGTCGGGCCTATGAGTTTTATTGAATGTGTCATTGCTATAAGGGAGATTATTGTCGGAAATAATGCAAGCGCAACGGCGTCCAGCCACATAAAAGGCGTTTTGAGTATTTCAAGGTCACGTAAAAAATGCAGATTGTAAATGTAGATTATAAGTCCGAAAAGTGTCACATAGAAAATAAGTTTTGATGAGTTTATTTTCCTCAGCGCTTTAATTTCTCTTACGCCGATAATGTAGAGTGCGTAACTCAATGCCGATAAAAAAACTAATAACACCCCGGCTGTACTCAGCTTTTCGCTATTTTTGCCATGGTAGAGCAAAAATATTCCAAGAGTTGTTAAAAGTATTGAACTTACGGTAGCGATTTTTAATTTTTCTTTAAAAAATAAAGTCATCAAAATTGCCACAAGAACAGGGTAAATAAAAAGTATGGTAGAGGCAACTCCTGCGTCCATGTAGTTGTAGCTTTGAAAAAGCATAAGTGATGAGAGCGAAAATGTTATACCCATAAAAAACAGCGGCAAGAGCTCTGATTTTGTAATTTTGAGAGAAACTTTTTTAAAAAATTTCAACCATACAAAGAGCAACACAAGGGCAAAAACATACCTGTAAAAAAGAACCGAATTAACCCCCATACCTCTGTGGTAAAGCGGCAGAGCAAAAAGCGGATTCATTCCGTAGCAGGCTGCGGCAGCTGCACCGTAAAATGTTCCTGCCAGTTTAATTTTTGCGGCTCTGTTCATAAGAAATATTATATATAAAACAACTTAGGGTGCAAAAAACGTGTCGGTGTTGACACCTTCGTGTTTTAGAAGTTCGATTTTTGTATCTATTCCGCCGGCATAACCTCTCAAACTTCCGTCTTTGCCCACAACTCTGTGGCAGGGGATAATTATTGATATCGGATTATGCCCGACAGCATTACCAACAGCTTGTGAAGCCATTTTGTCTATCTTTTTGCGCTGTGCAATTTGCGCGGATATTTCAGCGTATGAAGTTGTCTGTCCGTATGGTATTTGTTTTAAGATTTCCCAGACTTCCTGCCTGAAAGAACTGCCCGAGGGCGCAAGCGAAAGCTCAAAAATATCCGGTTTTTCTCCGGCAAAATACCTGTCAAGCCAGTTTATAACCTCTCTGAAACAGTGCGAATCTGTTAGTGCATTTTCAACATTATAATTTTCACCGAAATATTTCTGCCCTTTGAGCCATAATCCCATGAGCCTTCCTTTGTTGCCAAAAAGTGTATACTCCCCAAGGGGCGATATGTATGTACATTTGTAATTCATAAGAAAATTTTAACGTAAAATCAGAATATTTTACAACAAAAAACTCCCGTTACTCGGGAGTTTTTTGGCTGGGGCGAAAGGATTCGAACCTCTGAAATGGCGGGACCAAAACCCGCTGCCTTACCACTTGG
>DVFS01000009.1 GCA_018713115.1 Candidatus Galligastranaerophilus faecipullorum | reverse complement strand
GCCTCCGCCTCCGCCGAAAGCCATTATATCATCGGCATCCGCGAAAGAATTTTCCCTGTTTTCACAGTAATAACTGCTTGAAGAAGAGCTGTAAGGAGAGGCATTTTCCCCCTTGGTGCAGGTGTTTTCTTTTGTTGTGCTTCTTGTATTTGCAGAGCGTGAATCATCAACAAAGTTAACCCCGCCGCGGGCTTTATATTTTGAATCCATAGGACTTGCAGCACCGTCGCCGCCCGCTTCCGCCGTGCCTTTGTCTCCTTTTTGCGAATTTTTACCGCAGCTTGTCGTGCCGCCGGTAAGACTGCCTGAAGGAGTATTTCTGTACTGTGCATAGCAAACGGAACTTGTGGAAACCGCGGAGGCTGAGCCGTGAGCGGATGAAGTTGCGCCTTTTCCTCCCGTAGCGCCGTTTACATAGTATGTACCCATAGTGGTAGAGCCTCTTTTATGGACAACTTTTGTTTGTGCGCCCTGCGAACCATTGCCGCTGTTAGTGCCGAGTTTCCCGCCGGCACCTCCTGCGCCTATGGTAAATGTAAGCACATCACCGGGCAAAACTTTAAGAGTCCTTGTCAGCTGCGCCCCCGACGACCCTCCGCCGCCATTGTAATTGGTGCTTCTGATTAAAGGACGCGCACAGCGTACCGTTACGGCTTTTCCGTATGTATCCAAATAGACTTGTTTTATTGTATAATGCTCACCTGTGTAACTTTTCATATCAAGAATCCCACCCTGAATAACTACTTCATTAGGACTGCATTCTTTACCTAAAGTTACACCGGGGCAGTGATTTTGTCCTACACAATCAACCAATTCCGTCACAATACTCCAGCCGCATAATTTTAAACCCGTACCACCCCATTCATTGTAATATTTTATTATTTTTTGCGCCTGAGAATTTGTTAAAAGGGAATAACTTGCACTGTTATATTGTGCATTTAAAGGATATGCTTCTTTTGAATGATACATCCTGCATAAAATATCTCCAAGTTTAGCACTTGTAAGAGGTCGATTTTTTGAAGGGTATACAGGATCTTCATTTAATGAGGGATAATCAACACCTTTCGGCCAATAACAGTAACCTGTTTGCAAGCAATGTGATATATCCGCCGCTGCAGAATCTTTATACATAGCTTTTATTTGTGCATAATCTTCCGCATAGCCACCGCTCGTAACAGTCCAGTCGCCAAAATTTACATTTTTCTTCGTTATACAGGAATCATAATCATTATCATCTCCCCGCACAGCCAAAAATTCATCGCTTAAACACTTATTTGAATACAGAGTTACATCAGGAACCCTTAAATGATATCCGTTTACTACAGGTGCGTTTGTTGTTGATGTTGACGGACTCATATACACATCTGCGGCATCCTTGATATACCCCGCGCCGCCTCCGCCGCCGGAGCCTGTTATGGTGAGTTCTATTTCGCTGACGCCTTTGGGAACGGTCCAGTTGTATGTAGAGGAGGTTATATTTTCTTTATTGTAATTATCCGTATGTTCAAACCATGACACGCCCGAACCGCCGCCGGAGCCGCCTGCAGCCTGAATATAGAGGGTGTTTATCCCAATAGGAATTTCAAAGACATAATCACCGGGGTTTGAAAAAACTTCTTCGCCCTTCTTTTTTGTCATCTGAACGTCCACTGTCTGCTGCATTCTCTTTGTAATAACAGGGGCAAGCGCCACCATAATTATTGAGATTACAAGCACGGCGGTTAAGAGTTCGGCAAGAGTGAATGCCGCACAAAAAGACCTGCGGGCGGTTTTCGTATTTAATTTGCTCATTTGAATTACCCTTTTGAATAATAATTTTTATGAAAATTTTACATTATAATTCGATAAATTACAACTCTAAATAAGAAAATTATATATAATTCTACTTAAAAATAAGTTTTTATCCCCGTGCTTTAAAATTAAAATTGTTTAAACAAGGAAGATTCCATGCGAGAAATTGAAGCCGCAGAACTTAAAAAAATTCTGGGCAAAAGAATTAAATTTTTCAGAAAAAAACAAGGTTTATCACAAACACAGCTGGCGGAGCTTGTAAACATTGAAATGAAAAGCCTCTCAAGGATTGAGTCGGGGCATAACTATCCGCAGTGTGAGAATCTTGTTGCAATTGCGCGCGTTTTAAATGTCGCGCCGTGGCAGCTTTATTTTGATGAAAAAGAAGCTGACCTTGAAACTATGAAAAGGGAAATCATCAACGCAATAAATACCGATAAAAACAAAATCACACCTCTGTATCAGTATATGGCATATTTAAGATAAAATGCAGATTTTTTGCATTGTATTTAAATAATTGCTTAAAATTTTAGGCACAAGAGGGGAGTGGATGGAAGAAAAATCGATAACAAACTCGTTTATGCCGAGGTTTGAATAGTAAGGGATTTTCTCAAAGTTTTGTACAATTGTTTCTTCAAACATATGCATTTTACAAAAGCCGTCCACCATAATGGGAAAAGTCTTGTCTATAAGCGGGTCTGTTATGCACCAGTGACCTCTGTGGCAGGGAGCGGAACAGGAGAGCCTTGATATAACGGCACTGTCGCAGTTTAGCGGACAGAGCCCTATACTTTCCACTCTTTTTGCGCCGCCTATAAACATTTTTTTATTCGGAATGAGACGTTTTGTTTTTTTAATGCAGGATATAACATTTTCTTCATCCCCGAGGGTAGAAAAGTCTATAGCGCGGATAGGGTGCAGATTTGAGAGGCATTTTATGGAATAACTGTTTAAAAGGTTTATGCCTCCGCCGATTTCTACGTTTACATCGGATAGTTTGGCGTCATTTATAATCGCCCACCACATGCCGATATTATTAACAACAATTGTTGCGGGTTTGGGGGTTTGAAGCGCAAGGGTGCCGATTAGTTCATACACCCTGTCAAAATCTCGCTCTATAAGGATTCTGGGGGTAGAGAGGTTGAGTTTTATTTTATGTTTTTTGCAAAACTCTTTAACCACATTTACAAGTTCATCGAAGCTTTTTGTATAAAGGTCGACAGTGGAGGCGACTTCGCCGTATTCTATGGAGTTTATCGGGTTAAAGCCTATTTTATCTATGAACTTCTCAAGCTCCCTCAGCTGCTCGAGGCTTGCTATTCTGAGGTTCATTTTGGGAAGTTTTAAAGATTTGTAGTCACAGTTTTTTTTGATAGCGGAGCCTTTTACCTTCCAGTCGTATTTGTGGATATTGTTTGCAAATTTAAAATCCCCGCCCTGCGCGCTTTGAATCTCGCCCGAAAAGTGGTTTGTACGGTAGAAACTCTTTCTTACGTGTTTAAAGGGAAGTTTTTGCTCTTTAAACATTTTAGGCTTGGCAAGAATTTTTTCTATAAGTTTTATGGCATTTAAAATCTCGTCGGAATTTTGGAATTTTCCTTTTATTACAACTGCGGACACGGCGCGGGATTTTATTATATCGTCGGCAAAATAAGGAAGGTTGTCCGTGTCTATTGCAAGGGGGATTCTGGCATATTTTTTAATCTTTTCGATGTTTTTTAAGTAAAGTTCTTCGGTTATTATAAGTCTGTCGATTTTATGGAACATCTCCATAAACTCTATGCCGCAAAGGTTGTGGATGTCAAAGTATGAATCGATTATGACTTTAAAGGGTAAATCCATGGTTTTGATGATTTCAAGTATGCCGTAAGAATTTACAAAAATACCGTCGATTCTGGTTGTGTGCAGAAATTCTATGAATTTTTTTGTTTTTGATACTTCTTCTTCATCTATAGAGTGTTTAAAGTTCACAAAAATGCGCGCTCCGCACTCATGAGCCGCTTTTATGTATTCTTCTATATATTCAAAATTATCGTTAATAAAGCGGTGATGATAAACGTAAAACTCCCTGCAGTTGGTCTTTTTGCAAAATTCCCTTATGCTGTCGGGGGTTTTAACAGGCGATACGATAAAAATTTCTTTCATCCTATCATAATAGGATTTCGGGCACATTTAGTCAAGTTTTCAGGGGTTTATTTTAATTTTTCCCTTAACATCTTTATCAATGTTTAAACTTTCAAAAAGACTGTTTCTTAACTCTTCGGGAGAATTTGCGCTGTAAAATTTGCCCGATGTGGTTAAAGCCGTGCAGCGAAGCTGATTTCTGGCTTCCTGATCAAAAATGTCAAAGGCTATAACGTCGATTGAAATGTCGTTTCTGGTTTTCATAAGTTCAATAGCGTAAGTGCAGGGACTTTCGTCGCAATTTTCACCGCCGTCGGTTAAGAGAATTATGTGTTTTTGTCCGCTTATACCTGCAAAATCAGCATTAACCGCCTGTTTTAAGGAATATGTTATAGGTGTCCAGCCGACAGCCGATGTGCGGTAAAGCGAGTTTAAAATGGCGCCCGAGTTGTTTGCAGCCATGGGTACGGCAAGTTTAGATGCCATACAGCCGTCAACATAGGTAAAGCCGCCGCGGTGTCCGTAGATTCTCAAACCCGTTTGCACATTTTGGGGAATTTGCGGCAGGATAGAAGAAAGAGTATCCAGTGCAACTTCAAGTTTGGTGCGGTTTCCCATCCTCTCATTCATACTGTTTGAAAAATCCACTATAAAAAGCACTCTTGAAGTGCGGCTAAAGTCATCGGGGTTAAATTTATTTTTTGTTTCGGGAGATGTCACATCAAGCACGCTGTATTTATAATTCGGTGCACAGAGGGCAGTATTTATAAAAATGCACAGGGCAGATAAAATAAAAACAAATTTCTTCATAATGCAATTATACATTAAAGACATTTTTTTAAAATGCACCTGCGGGTATTGCCTATGCCGGAGCAAAAACCCCTTCGAAAAACGAAGGGGTTTTGAGAACTGCGGATTTAAGTTTGCATAAATCAACCTGCCGTATCCGGATTCCCGGCTTTTTAGTATGAGAGGGGTTGTCGGGAGCAGACACCGTGCGTTTCTGCCAAAGGGGGAAGCAGACGCAAAGAAAAGGGTGTCCGTGCCATAATCGGAGAGATTCAGAGAGATTTTAGCATTTTGCAAGGATGATAGGGTTGTGTCATTGCTTATTGACAGGCAAATCCGAAAATGCAGATGTACACATCTTAAAGACAGTTCTAAAAAGGTTTTTTAACCTTAAACTTTTGCGAATTTCGCAAACCTTCCTTGTGGTAACAAATATACAGACAGAGAGATTAAAAGGACTTTTGTAAGCCTGTCAAACACTCTTAACAGGCTTACAAAATTCTAAAACTTTTTGATTCAACACCTAATGCTTTAAAGGAATTACATTAAACCTAACATTTTTTTGTACCAGCTGAACGTTTCAAGTTCAAGACCGTTAAAAGTTGTTTTCAGGCATTGTTTTTTGAGGTAATGTTGAAATTCGTCGTTAAATTTTGATTTAATGACCGGTTTCACTTTGAGTTTTTCTACAAGAGTTGACATAAATTTTGCCTCCCATTTTTTTTAAAGCACACACATATCTAACAACCTTAGACATATTATATCATGCTTTTTAAAATTTGTAAGCCCCTTTTATTACCCATGCGGGTATTTTTCAGGCTATTTTTGAAATTTTTTTGTAAATTTTTATTACACATAAGTTGCGTTATTATATATATGTTTTATATCATCTGCTAATTTTGTAGCAGGGTGTTTATTATCCCCGCTCTGCAAATATCCGTATTTGTCTGCAACGCGGTTTTTAAGAGCGGTTTTTTGAAAGCTGAAAAACAATTTGGGATACAAACTCACACCCTGGCTGAATAAAAAAGAATTTTTATTATCAAAAACACCGGGATATTTTTTCTTGTAAAATCTGTGCGCAAGGACATTCAAACTTAAACAGTCAAGTTCCTCCTGAATGGAGTTTTCACTGTCAAAATCCTTGCCATGCCCGCATTCATGAAATATTGCCTCTGATATCGCAAGTACATCGGAGTGTGTGCAGTTGTCTTTATAATTTGAATTTATAAAAATCATTGTCCCGTTTTCAGGGTCATAGTTAAGGCAGGCATGGACTTTGGGATTTGAAAAATCCGCATATAAAATCTGTACTCTGCTCTGTTTAATCCACTCCAGCGCCTCATGACCGTTTTTAAACGGCGGATTTGCACCGAGGTTTTTAACATAAATCAAATCGTTGGGCAAAAACTCAACCTTATCCAGTTCATCAAGTGCTTTTGTAATGGTAGAAATCTGTGTTTTGTCGGGAATATCAAAAGTCGCATACACGGGCAGGGCGCCCTTTGCACCGTCTTTGGCGGATTTGGGAGCATTCTTTCCCTTTTGAACAACACCTTTGGAATTTAGTAATATAGACTCAATTCTCATAATATCTCCGGGGTTATAAAACCCCTGAAAAAAATTTTTTTATAGTATAATACAATTTGTGATTAAAAGATATTCAAGAGAAAAAATTTCATCCATATGGGAGATGGACTCCAAGTTTTCTTACTATTTAAGGGTAGAGCTTGCAGTCTGCGAAGCGTATAACAAGCTGGGGCAAATTCCCGATGAAGCACTTGAACACATTAAAAAAACAGCCTCTTTTGATGTGAAAAGAATTGATGAAATAGAAGAAAAAGTGCGCCATGATGTGATTGCATTTTTAACAAACGTAAATGAGAATGTGGGCGAAGAGTATTCACCTTATATTCACATGGGTCTTACAAGCTCCGATGTCATAGATACGGCTTTTGCACTGCAGATAAAAGACGCATCGGATATTATAAATGAAGATTTAGACACCCTTCTTCAGTCAATTTTAAATCTTGCAAAAAAGCACAAAAATACCGTTTGCCTCGGGCGTTCACACGGCATAGGAGCAGAGGTTATAACTTTTGCTTTCAAGCTTTTAAACTGGTATGATATGCTTTTGCGTGCAAAAAAGCGTTTTAATTACGCACTTGATGATGTACTGTGCGGGCAGATTTCAGGCCCTGTGGGAACTTATTCAAATGTAAGCCCCGAAGTGGAAAAAATCACCTGTGAGATTTTAGGACTTAAAAGTGCCAAAATCTCCACCCAGGTAATAGCGCGCGACAGGCACAGCGCATATATAAACGCGCTTTCGCACATTGCCTGTGCAATTGAAAACTTTGCCGTTGAAATCCGCCATCTGCAAAGATGGGAAGTATGTGAAGCGGAAGAAGGCTTCAGGGCAGGGCAAAAAGGCTCAAGCGCCATGCCGCACAAGAAAAACCCCATTGCCTCCGAAAACCTCTCGGGTCTTGCACGTGTAGTAAGGTCAAACGCGATTGCAGCCATGGAAAATATTACCCTCTGGCATGAGCGCGATATCTCACATTCAAGCGTTGAGAGAATTATTTTCCCCGATTCGACCATTTTAATTGACTATATGCTGAATCGCTTTAATAACGTGGTTAATAACCTTGTTATAAAGCCGGATAATATGATAAGAAACATTCATAAATACGGCGGGATAATCTATTCGCAGGCATGTCTTTTAATGCTCACACGCAAGGGCAAAACCCGCGAAGAGGCATATGAAATCGTCCAAAAAGAAGCACTTAGGGCTTTTGACGCCGGAGATGAAGGTGATTTCAGAAAAAATATGCGCGCTCATTTAAGCGAAGAAGAGCTTAACGAGTGCTTTGATGAGAAAAAATACCTGCAAAATCTCAACAGCGTTTATGCGCGTTTTAATATTTAAAACTGAAATATCGCCCGAGGGGTGCACCTTTGGCGATATTTCAGAACAATAGTGAGAAGAACAAATAAGGGGGTAGAGTTTTTTACTCTGCTATCTGCATGCTTGCAGCCATAGCGAGTTTTTGAGCGTCGGAGAGGTTTTCATAAGCGCTTACGCCCTTAAATTCAACATCCATTTGAGCCTTGGCGCTTTCTGCTGCACCTGCAAATGTTCCCATAGACGCTTCTATATCTTTTATTCTATCCTCGGATAAATAATCCCTCGGGTTAATAAATTTACCAAACGCGATAGCTTTGTTTTGAATTGCACTCATCTGCATAGCGTCAAAAATCGCATCGGGGTCTTTTGCCTCATTTTGTGCGGCAACTGTTTCGGGCTGTTTTTCTTCAGCCTTTTTGTCATCATTTCCTTTTTTAACCGAACCGCTTTGAACATAAAAATTAGCATTTGCGGCTATTTTTGAAATGTTATCCATATCTTCTCCTTATTGTCCTTATTGTCTTGCTTACAATAAGTATTTCGGATAGATTTTAATGAACTTTATAGTTAAGGCAAATAATTGTTACAAAAGTTTATAAAAACACTATTATGTTGTACTTACCTGCTTTGCCCAGGCGCTATGGTTGTGGATGCTCTCAAATGCCTCTATCTCAACTTCATATGTTGAAATTACGGGGTTGTTTTCAAGTTTTATAACTACATCTCTTATAACATCTTCAACAAACTTTGGGTTCTCATAAGCGCGCTCGGTGACGCATTTTTCATCTTCTCTTTTAAGAAGTGAATACAATTCGGACGAACCGCAGGATTCTATTTCCGATATTAAATCCTCAAGCCAGATGTGTTTGTCCCCGGGATATGAAATTTTTAAAGACACAGTTGCGCGCTGATTGTGCGCGCCGAAGTCGGAAATTTCCTTTGAACAGGGGCAAAGAGTGGTAAGAGGAACTTTGACGCCTAAGAAAAACTTATATACGTCATTTTCATCAAGTGTGCCTTCAAAATAGCAGTCATAACACATAAGCGCCTCAAGAGCGGATTTTGGGGCTTTCTTTTTAATAAAATATTTAAAATCAAACTTTAAATAAGCACTTTTTGACTCGAGGCGCAGTTTCATATCTTCAAGCATTTTTTTGATATCTACGCCTATAAGGTCTTTTTTTCTGTATTCTTCAAGGATTTCAATAAACCTTGACATGTGCGTGCCTTTGTAATTTGAAGGCAGATATACGCTCATTTTTGCTTTTGCATACACTCTCTGCGGGGCTTTTGAACCTTTTCTTTCAATATTTAAAAGGGTTTCTACGTTTTTTACCCCGACTTTTTGAAGTGCAATATTTCTTTTGTCTGGTGTATTTTGTACGTCTTTAATCATTATTTTGAGGGAAACTCTTTTCTTCAAGTGCTAAAAGCAGTTTAAGAGCGGCTTTTCTCTGCACTTTAGGGTCGGCATTTCTTAAAATCTCAATGGCTTTAATCATAACAGGGTCATTATCATACCAGCGGTTGCCTTTACCCTGATATTTGGTAACAATCTCATAAATACGCTCTATGACATCTTTTGCAACGTCTTCCTGTAATTTTAAAATAAAGTCCTTTGCGGCTTCTTTTTCGTTATCCGAAGAAAGCCTTAAAAGCTCCAGTGCTTCTTTTAAAATAGGATCCCTGTCATACCAGCGCTTATGTTCAAAAGATTCTTCCATATCTCACCTGTTTAAATGTCATAAAAAAGTATATCATACGCACGATAGACAAACAAGCACTATAATAGTAAGATATAATTGCTATAGCGTGTACGATTTTCGGAGGAAGAGTGCAAAATCAGCCTGATATGAACCCTATAGAAAATAATCCGGCTTTTGACCCGGAGGGTCTTGATACTCTTGAAACAGATTCCGAATTTATAGAAGAAATTTCCGAAGAGTTTAAAAAAGGTTATAAACTCTACAATTTCAGACGTCCCGATAAGTTTTCAAAAGAGCATTTACGCGCGCTTCAAGACATTCACCGCGACTTTGTAAGACAACTTGCACTTACTTTAACGGCTTATCTTCGCATGGACGTTGAAATGGATATCATCTCTGTCGATCAGCTTACATATGACGAGTTTGTCTGTTCTATGCCCGCACACTTTCAAAACGGTATTTTCAAGCTAAACCCGCTCTCGGGCGAGATTTCACTCGGATTAAGCAGCGAGGTTTTAACGGTAATTTTAGACAGAATGCTTGGCGGTGACGGCTCAAATCATGACTATAACAGGGATTTAACCCAGATTGAAGAGGCGCTTACCAAAAAAATCATAGAAAAAATAATAAAAACTCTTGAAAACTCCTGGTGCTCCGTTTTACCCGTAAAAGCTGAATTTACAAGCCTTGATAACGGTTATCACGTTGTGCCCATTACAACTTCAGGCGAAATTGTCGCGCTTATTTCTTTTGAGATAAGGCTGGGGTCAAAGAACTTCGGTCTTATAAATCTGTGTTTTCCTTATCCCGTACTTGAAACAGTCTTGCAAAAACTCACACCGCAATACATTTTCCAGCACACAAACGTTGTTTCAAACGAAATAGGCAGAAATGAAATTTTAAATAAAATAAATCCAGCACCTCTTGATTTAAGTGTTATTTTAGGCACGGCAAACGTGCTTATTAATGATGTTTTGGAACTTAAAGAGGGTGATGTAATAAAACTGGATCAAAAAATTGACGAAAAACTCTATGTCCTTATAAACAACAAAAAGAAATTTGAAGCCATGCCGGGTAAAAAAGACGGCAGGATATGTATTAAAATAGCTGACAGGTATGTACCGAAGGATTAAAAATGCCCGAAAAAGAGCCTCAAAACCTTGATTTAAGTAAATTTGAAAATGTTGAACGTCCTAAAGACTCAGATACCGGCAGTTCATCAAACACTACATTAGGTCTTTTAATGGATGTCGAGCTTGAACTGAGTGCTATTTTAGGTTCAACGGATATGAGCATTAAAAAAATTCTTGAACTTACAAAGGGTTCAATTATAGAACTTGAAAATAAAACCGCAGAACCCATTGATTTGCTTGTAAACGGCAAACCTATAGGCAAGGGTGAAGTTGTAATTATTGAAGATAATTTCGGTTTAAGAATTACAGATACAGTTGATGAGGGTTTAAAAATTCATGAGTGAACAAAGCGTTGTTATTCAAAAAGAAACTGTTGATTTAATTTATAAAATAGCCGAAATAGAAAAACCGCAAACACTCGATGATGAAGCAATTAAATATGCACTGCATACAATAGAAAAGAAAATAAACAACACGGAACCGCTTGAAATAATCCCGGGCGGAAGCAGCGCTGATGAATCATACAGCGAAGAGGAATGGCAGCGGGATTTAAGGATTGCGGGTCTTAGCGGCGATAAAAAAATTCTCGTGGTCGATGATATAGGAGTTGTTACCTATCAATTAAAAATTCTTTTCCAAAAAATCGGTTTTGAAGTAGACACGGCAAAAGATATATACAGCGCGGCAAAACTCATAAGAAAAACCGTTTACGATTTCATTGTCATGGATTTGTTTGTTTCAACGGAAAGAGAAGGTTTCCTGCTTCTGGATGAAACCAAAAAAACCGTTGTTGCAAACAATCTAAAAACAAAAATTATCGTTATAACAGCATCCGCTAAAGGCGAGCACAAGGTAAAATGCCTGAACCGCGGCGCTAATATGTTCCTGCAAAAAGATACGGGCTGGCAGGAAGAACTTGTAAAATATATAGACTCTGTTTAATTATTCTATAAACATACAATCGCCGTAGCTGAAAAATCTGTATTTTTCTTTTATCGCCTTTTTGTATGCATTTAATACAAAGTCCCTGCCCGCAAATGCCGATACAAGCATAATAAGGGTTGATTCCGGCAGGTGAAAGTTGGTAATCAATTTATCTATGGATTTTATTTTGTAGGGGGGATAAATAAAAATATCTGTTTTATCCTTTGTTTCGACTATTTTGCCATGTTTTTGAAAAGCTGCTTCAAGAGTTCTTAAAACTGTTGTTCCCACGGCAATTACGGAGCCTTTTGCATTGTTTATCGTATCGGCGGTTTTTTTTGGTATTTCATAAGATTCAAAATGCATCCTGTGTTTTGTAATATCATCACACTTAACGGGTAAAAACGTGCCTAACCCTACATTTAGAGTAACAAAAACAATCTTTACGCCTTTTTTTTGAATCTCTTCAAGAATTTCCCTGCTAAAGTGTAAACCCGCCGTAGGTGCGGCAGCGGAACCTGTTACTTTTGCAAAAACAGTTTGATAATCTTCTTTATCCTCATCGGTTGCCTGCCTTTTAATGTACGGAGGAAGGGGAATTGAGCCGTATTTATTTAATGTTTCATAAACGTCATCACCTTCAAATATAAGCTCGGCAAGATTTTTAGGAAGCTCGCCTTCAGAAACGTTTTCTGTGTCTTTTTTAATAAGCTTTATTTTAAAATCATCACTTACAAAGAGTTCTTCGCCTTCTTTTACTCTTTTTGAGCGCTTCATAATACAAAACCATCTGTTTTTCTCAGATGAAGGATTTAAAAGAAAAACCTCAACCTCTCCGCCTGTCGCGCGTTTTGCAATGATTCTTGCCGGGAAAACTTTTGTATTATTAAGCACAAGAACATCATCTTTGTTTAAATAATTTATAATGTCATAAAAATATTTATGTTCCGTTGTTTTTCTTTCGCGATTCAGCACCATCATGCGCGCCTGTTCGCGCTTTTTTAAAGGATGTGCCGCAATCAGCTCCTGCGGCAGGTCATAGTAAAAATCTTTAGTCGTTAAATTCATATTTTATATTCAAATGTCTTGCCGCAAGTGTTTCATCTGCCCTTAAAACAGGTGTATTTAAAGGATATTGTTTAAACTTTGAGGCGTCTTGTTCAACTTCGCGTGCTATTTCAATCATTGTATCAATAAAACTGTCTAACACCTCTTTAGATTCGCTCTCTGTCGGCTCTATCATCATTGCCTCATGAACAATAAGCGGAAAATAAACCGTGGGCGGATGACAGTTTGAATCCATAAGTCTTTTGGCTATTTCAAGCGTGTTTACGCCTTTTTCCTTCTGCAGGTCGCCCGAGAGTACAAACTCATGCATACATGGTTTATCATAAGGCAGTTTATAGTGTTTTTTAAGTTTTTCTTTTATATAATTAGCACATAAAACAGCATCGCTGCTTACGTCTTTAAGATTTTTTGAAAGCATTAAAATATAAGTATAAGCTCTTACAAGTACCGAAAAATTACCGTAAAACGCGCTTACTTTACCTATTGAGAGGGGTTTGTCATAGTTTCTGAAATATTTTTCGCCGTCAAATTCAATTTGAGGCACGGGCAGAAAATCTTTCAGCTTTTCAACAACTCCCACAGGTCCTGCCCCCGGGCCGCCCGCACCGTGCGGAGTTGAAAAAGTCTTGTGCAGATTTAAATGGACAATATCAAAACCCATTAAGGCAGGGTTTGTATGTCCCATAACCGCATTTAAATTTGCCCCGTCATAGTATAAAAGCGAACCGTTTTTATGCAGCATATCCGATATTTTTAAGATATTTTCATCATAAAGCCCTAAAGTATTGGGGTTTGTCATCATAATAGCCGCAATCGTGCACCCGTGTTCGTTTATTATGTTTTCAAGTTCTTCTATATCAACCCCGCCGCGCTCATCGGACTTTACTTCAATACATTCAAAACCGTTCATTTTAGCGCTCATAGGGTTTGTGCCATGTGCGTTATCGGGTATTATTACTTTTTTTCTGTCATTTTCGCCGTTGTGCAGAAAATACTTTTTAACAACACCCATCGCACAAAACTCGCCATGCGCGCCCGCACAGGGCTGAAGTGTAACTGTATGCATTCCTGTTATTATTTTAAGCATTCGGGATAAATCATACATAATTTCAAGAGCACCCTGACAGTCAGTATCATCTTGCAGAGGGTGCAGATTTATAAATCCGTCAAATCTTGAAACCTGTTCGTTAACTCTCGGGTTATATTTCATGGTGCAGGAGCCGAGCGGATAAAAGCCTTTTTCTATACAGAAATTTCTGTCAGATAACTCCTTAAAATGCCTCATTACTTCAAGTTCGGACATATCGGGCAGATTAAGAGGGGATTTTCTTTCGCAAAAGCCAATATCACCCTTATATAAAGGTTTTGAGTGCAGTGATTTATCTTTTTCAAATATGGTTTTCATTCCTTTATAGTACTACAAATTTTTATTTTTGGCTTAAAATTAAGACGGGAGGGTTAAAAAATGGATAAAATAAAAATCGGCGACAGGGAATTTACGTCGCGTTTAATGGTGGGAACAGGAAAATTTGATGATTTTGAAACCATGCAAAAGGCTCATGCGGCTTCAGGCGCACAAATCGTAACCGTTGCAATAAGAAGGGTTAATGACAATGCCGCAGGACACATAGGTCTTATGGATTATATTGATACGGATAAATACTGGCTTTTACCCAACACTGCAGGGTGCGCAACGGTTGATGAAGCACTGAGGGTTGCAAGGCTGTCGCGCGCAATGGGTATTAATAACTGGATTAAACTTGAAGTTATACCCGATCCCAAGTTTTTACTTCCCGATCCGGTTGCAACGCTTGAAGCGGCAAAACAGCTAGTAGATGAAGGTTTTTGTGTACTTCCCTATATTAATGCCGACCCGATTCTTGCAAAAAGGCTGGAAGAAATAGGCTGTGCCACGGTTATGCCCCTTGCAAGCCCTATCGGTACGGGTCAGGGCGTAAAAACGCTTGAAAATATTAAAATAATAATCGAACAGGCAAATATTCCCGTCGTAGTTGATGCGGGAATCGGTGTTCCTTCCGACGCTTCGCTTGTAATGGAAGCGGGAGCCGATTTCTGTCTTATAAATACTGCCATTGCCAAAGCCAAAGACCCTGTTAAAATGGCGGAAGCTTTTAAATTCGGGGTTCAGGCGGGAAGAGCGGCATATGAAGCGGGCAGGATACCCAAAAAAGCCTATGCAAGCGCTTCTTCACCTTTAGACGGTATTGTGGGCAAATAATGATTAAAGATATTTTTGAACGGTTCGCAGACTTAATATATAAACAAAAATGTGTTGTCTGCGGCTGTTCAAAAACAAATCAAATTCTGTGCAAAAACTGTTTAAAAGCTGTGCAAAACCTGTCACCTTATGCACAGAGAAAAGTTCAGGGTGTTAATATCTTTTGCGCGGCAAAATACAAAGATTCAATCAAAATTCTCATCAGAAATTTTAAATTTAACAGAAGAAAAAGCGCCGCAAAACCCTGTGCCAAGATTCTTTACAGTTATTTTAAAAAAGTATGCGAAGCAAACAAATTGAACCTGAACCCGAAAAACTCAATACTCGTCTGTATTCCAAGTCATCCGTTAAGGGTTTTTAGGCGCGGTTACTGCCATACAGAGATTATAACAAAAGAGTTTTCAAAACTGAGCGGAATAAATACTGATTTTACAATATTAAAAAAACTCAAAAACACCGCCCCGCAGTACAAAATACGCGCCGATAAAAAAGCTCGGAATGTACTCGGCGCATTT
Organism: Candidatus Galligastranaerophilus faecipullorum; assembly: GCA_018713115.1. Classification (GTDB taxonomy): domain Bacteria; phylum Cyanobacteriota; class Vampirovibrionia; order Gastranaerophilales; family Gastranaerophilaceae; genus Galligastranaerophilus; species Galligastranaerophilus faecipullorum. Next base: position 30,178 of record DVFS01000009.1, on the reverse strand, counting down.
CAGGCAAAATATAAAAACAGGTACAAAGATAAAACAATAATTTTAACGGATGATATAACAACAACCGGCGCAACCTTAAATGAAGCGGTTTTTGAGCTTAAAAAGAATAATTACAACAATATAATCTGTTTTACTTTAGCGTGCTGAAAACTTTTTTAACAGCCTGTTAAAAACTGTGTATAAATACCCCAAGTTATGCACAGCCTCAAACTCTTTAACAAGAAGGTTTTTCGGAGTTATGCACAAAAGTTATTGCTTTATTATGTATTATTATTTTTTTATAATATAATTAATATAAAATATAAAAGGGAAGAATATGGAAATTATCTTAAATAAAGAAGATTTGCTGAACGGAATTAAAGTTGTCGAAAAAATTACAGCCCAGAAAGGCTCCCAGCCCGTACTGTCAAATATTTTAATTGAAACGGTAACAAGCGACAGAGTAAGATTTTGTGCAACGGATTTAAATCTTTCAATAAGCCATAAAATAAAAGCACAGGTTGAAAAAGAAGGTAAAATAACGCTGAGCGCAAAAAGACTCGGTGAAATTACCGCAAAACTTGACAACAAACCCGTAAAACTCTCCCTTAATCCCGAGACAAGCGTTGTAACCATAAGCTGCGGCAAGGCAAAATTTGAACTTATCGGAATAAATGCAAACGAATTCCCCAGAGTCTTTGATGAGGAGGCTCCCGAGGCTGATGAAAAATCTTTTGAAATAAATAAAAATACCCTTATAAAAGGTGTTAAACAGGTTGTTTTTTCGGCGGCGCTTCATGAAAGTGCAAGTGTTCTGTCAGGTGTCTGCTTTAATATTGATTCAAATACCCTTGAAATAGTTGCAACGGACGGCAACCGCCTTACACGCGCTTCAAAAGAAATAAACTCAAAAGACGACTCGGCGATTTTTATCGTTCCTTCAAGAACACTTCAGGAACTTATCAGGATTTCATCTATAATTGAAGATGAAAAAGTTACCATAACGCTTAAAAAAGCTAAAATATGCTTCAGTTTTGAAGATGTTGTTTTTCAATCAAAACTTATTAACGGCACATATCCTAAATATCAGCAGTTAATTCCCGCAAATAACGATAAAATCGTTTATATCGACAGAGAAGAGCTTATCGGCACAATTGAAAGAGTCTGTGTTATGGTAAACGAGCGCACGAATATTATTAAATTCAGCTTTAACGGCAGCTCTCTGGAGTTAAGTACGGACTCGCCCGATGCCGGCTCGGGAAAAGACTTTATAGATGTTGACAGTAATTTTGAAGAAATAGTTATAGCATTTAACTATAAATACGTTTTAGACAGTTTAAAAAATATGGACACTAAAAAGGTGAAAATAGAAATCGCTACAAGCCTTAGTGCTACACTCTTTAAGCCTTCATTTGAAGATGAAAGCAAAGATGATTCTTATGTTTGCCTTATAATGCCCGTTCAGGTGAGGTAAAGATGAAAGTAGGTATTCAGGTTCCCGCTACCATGGCAAATCTCGGCTGCGGTTTTGACTGCCTCGGGCTTGCACTTCCGATTTATAATACCGTAATAGTTGAAGAAACCGTGCTTCCCGGCTCGGGTGTGGAAATTAATATAATTGATGAAAAAAATCAGGAACAGGTAGTAAATATCCCGACCGACAAGAATAATATTGTATATAAAGCAATAGAGCTTCTCTACAGCTATATCGGACAAACTCCCGATGAAATGAAAATTACAATAAAAACACAAATTCCCGTGGCACGCGGTTTAGGGTCTTCGGCATCTGTTATTGTGGGCGGGCTTATGGCTGCGAACGAACTTTTGAGAAACCCTGCCGATGAAGCGGTTTTGCTTTCAATTGCAACGGAGATTGAAGGACACCCTGATAATATTACCCCTGCAATAAAGGGCGGAGTTACTCTCTCCAGCTGGGAAGAAGACGGTTCTGTCGTATATCGTAAACTTCCCTGGTATGATGATTGGAAAATAACGGTTTGTATTCCTGACTATGAGCTTGCAACCGAGATTTCACGCTCCGTTCTGCCTCAGGAAGTAGCACTTAAAGATGCCGCTTATAACCTCAGGCGCTCGGCTATGTTTGTTGAAGCGCTTCACACGCATGACAGCGGACTTTTAAAACTTTCAATGCGCGATAAACTCCATCAGCCCTACAGAAAAAAACTCGTTCCCGGCTTAAGTTCCATTATGGATAATTTAAGACATACAAACGGTGTATTAGGCTGCTTTTTAAGCGGTGCGGGGCCTGCAATCGGCGTTGTTTCATGCGGGGCAAATATAGGTGAGATTAAAGAAATAGTTTCTTCTACCTGGAGCGATATAAATGTAAACACCCAGTTCCACTCTCTGCCTCTTGACAACGAGGGTGCAAAAAGAATACTCTAAAAATTGTAATTATAAGGAGAAAAAAATGAAAAAAGCAGCACTTTCGCTTATTTGTTTTATGTTTTTAACACTCGCTTCAAATGCGGCAGGGATAGGCTATGTCAACTATGACACAGTTTCTAAAAACTATTCTCTTGCAAAAAAATATACAACGGATTTAAACAACAAAATAAAAGCTATTAAAAACTACACCGCACAGAAAGATAAAGAAGTTGCAAATGCAAAAACCGCCGCACAAAAGGCTAATATAAGAAAAACTGCACTTGCCGAAATCGAGAAAAAACAAAAAGATTACCTTACAACAAGAGGCAGATATGAAATCGATTTGACTAAAAAAATTAACGCGGCAGCAGAACAGGTAAGAGTTCAAAAGAAACTTGACGTAATAATAAATAAAGATTCCGTTGTAGCCGGCGGAGTTGATGTAACTCAGGCAGTGCTTGCGATATTAAAATAATATGTTTAAATTTGACACCATAGTAGTTGGAGCGGGTCATGCCGGTATTGAGGCTGCAATAAGCGCTGCGCGTCTGGGTGCAAAAGTACTTTTATGTACTCTTAATCTTGATTATACAGGGCTTATGCCCTGTAATCCGGCAATAGGCGGACCCGCCAAGTCAAATCTGGTAAGAGAAATTGACGCACTGGGCGGAGTTATGGCTCAGGCGGCAGATGCTACTTATGTACAGTTAAAAATGCTTAACTCTTCGCGCGGGCCTGCGGTACGTGCGCTTCGTGCACAATCGGATAAAAAAGAGTATATGAGATATTTTAGAAATCTTCTTGAAAGTGAAGAAAATATCTCTTTAAAGCAAACCCAGATAACGGAAATTATAGTTGAAAACGGTTCTGTAAAAGGTGTCAGAGATGAACTGGGTCTTGAATATTTAGCGCCTGCAGTTATTTTAACCACAGGGACAAGCCTCGGGGGAAAGATTTTTATAGGTTTTAAGTCTTTCAGCGCGGGCAGACTCGGCGAAAGAGCCGCAATAGGACTTTCAGAGAGTCTTGAGAAAAACGGACTTAAAATAAAAAAACTCAAAACAGGCACACCTGCGCGGGTTGACGGCAGGACTATAGATTATTCAAAACTTATTATTCAGCCGCCTGATGAAGTTATTAACGGCATGCCGAATTTCTTTTCCTTTAAACCAAATCGCCCGATTAGAGAACAGCTGCCGTGTTATTTAACAAAAACCACGCAGCATACACATGATATTATCCGTGCAAACCTTGATAAATCACCCATGTATCAGGGGTTAATCCATGGCAGAGGCCCCAGATACTGCCCGAGTATTGAGGATAAAGTAGTGCGGTTTGCACAAAACCCCTCTCATCATATTTTTATAGAACCCGAGGGTAAAGATACTTATGAAGTTTATGTGCAGGGATTTTCCACAAGTCTTCCCATAGATGTGCAGTTTCAAATGCTTCATTCACTGCCGGGGCTTGAAAATGTTTCCGTTCTAAAGCCTGCGTATGCGGTTGAATACGACTCTGTAAGCGCGCTTGAGCTTGATCACTCGCTTATGACAAAGAAAATAAAAGGTCTTTTTCTTGCAGGACAGATAAACGGCACCTCGGGGTATGAGGAAGCCGCCGCACAGGGGCTGGCAGCAGGTATTAACGCGATAAATTATCTGCAAAACAAAGCCCCGCTTGAACTTACTCGTGCAAATTCTTATATCGGCACATTAATTGATGATTTAGTTACAAAAGACCTTGATGAGCCTTACCGTATGCTTACTTCAAGAAGCGAGTACAGGCTTATTTTAAGACAGGATAACGCAGATGAAAGACTTATGGAAACAGGGTACGGCTGCGGGCTGCTTGATGAGGAAATGATTTTAAGATTCAGAGAAAAACAAAAACAGATTGATTTTGAAATAAATAATCTTAAAAATACAAAAATTTCACCCACGCAGGAAAATAAAGAAATTCTTGCAAAATACGGCGAGGGCTTAGATGTCGGCAAAAGTGCATTTGAACTTTTAAAACGCCCGAATATAAATTATAATGTGCTTTTTGAACTTAATTACACCCCTTGCGGCGAGTATATTGATGATTATTTTAAAAGAGAAGTTTTTGAACAGGCTGAGATAAGAATAAAATATGACGGCTATATCAAACGTCAGGCAAGCCAGATAGAGAGCGCAGACAAGATGGAGCGCATAAATATTCCCGATGATATTGATTATTTTGCCATTAAACAGATTTCAACCGAAACCAAAGAAAAACTTGACAAAGTCCGCCCCAAAAACCTTGCACAGGCACTTAGAATAGGCGGAGTAAAGCCTGCCGATATTTCATGCCTGATGGTCTTAATTGAGTCGCGGAAGCTTAAATCATAAGTTCTGTTTCTATATTGTTTAAATCAAAGAGAATTTAATTATGGCAAGGATTATAATAAAGCACAGATATCCTGATAGGTAGTAAGAACTCTTGAAATAAATAAATTATTGCCATCAATTTTATAGGCAATTACATATCGTTTTTTTTATTATAAAAAATCTAAAATCTTTATAAGTAAAATCCGCTCTTATTGTACCCATATCGGGAAATTTTGCTAAATCCCGGCATATTTTATATAAATACACAGACATAGCCTTTGCGGCACTTTTGTTGTCTTTGGCAATATAGTTTGTAATTAATCAGATATCTGCTTTTGCCCGATATGTTATATTTAATTTTAGCTTACTCATATTCCGCAATTAACTGTTTAAAAAAAATCATCGCCGTCACTATAGCGACCTGCAAGTATATCATCCTCACCTTTTTTGAGTTCGGCGTTAAATGCATCAATTCGCTCTTGAGGAATAGATTTTCTTAATTTCAGAAGATTCATAGCTTCCCGGACAATATCATTTACGGAACTATACAGCCCTGTTGCCATTTGTTCTTTGATAAAATTATCAAAATCGCTGCTTAAAGATATATCCATGAGTTTGCCTTTAAAATTGATAATACTTTATATAAAAATTATAGCAAAATATCTCCATAATCTCAATAAAACACTAATATTGCACAAATCCGAATAAGATTAATATATTATTAACGGCAGTTAAAACTTAGTTTACAACCCTATATAATTCTTTAAATTTCCGCTCAGATTCTGATTGCGGCAGAGTTTTTTGAGTTTTGAGATTGCGCGTGTTTCAATCTGTCTTATGCGCTCACGCGAAACACCGTAACGGCTGCCTATTTCATCCAGTGTTTTCTTTTGTCCGTTGTCGTCAAGACCGTAGCGCATAATAAGCACATCTTTTTCTTTCTGGTTTAATTGATTCAGCATTTTGTGCACATCGGTCAAGAGGTTTTCCTGAGTGACTTTTGTATCGGGTGTAAGGTGTGAATCATCTATAATAAAATCTGCGATTTTGGACGAATCATCCTTTTGATTGGCAGGTGTTTCAATGCTTATTGTACTCTGCGCGCTTTTCATAAGCGAAGAGAGTTTTGAAGGGCTCATGCCTATTCTGTGGGCAACTTCTTCCTTGGTGGGCACGCGGTTTAGTTCCGTTGAAAGCTCAACCGTTGCGCGTTTAATTTTACCCAGAGTTTCAATCATATGCACGGGAAGCCTTATCATACGCGATTTGTCGGCAATACCTCTTGTTATTGACTGCTGTATCCACCAGGTGGCATATGTTGAAAACTTGTAACCCTTTGTGTAGTCAAATTTTTCAGCCGCTTTCATAAGCCCCATATTTCCTTCCTGAATTAAATCAAGGAAAGAAAGTCCGCGCCCTATGTACTTTTTGGCAATTGATACCACAAGTCTTAAATTGGCATTGATTAAAATTTCTTTTGCTTTCTGGGAATTATTTTCTTTAATTTCTTTTGCAACTTTAAGCTCCTCTTCAAAAGAAAGCAGAGGGATTTTACCTATTTGCTGCAAATAAACTTTGACGGAGTCATCCGCAGCGACGCTTTTATAGTCCTCGTGTTTTTCTTTTAAGTCCTGAGAATCTTCGTTTTCATCTTCAAGACCTTCCATATCGTCTATTTCAAAAATGTCGCCGTTTATTTCATCTAAATGGTGTTTTGAACTTTTAGTTTTCATTTTTTTCTCCGAAAGCCTTAAATAATTATACAATTTTTTGACATTGAAACAAGCTACTTTTGATGTATTTGTCTTATACTCTCATAAACTATAACGGCACATGTTGCCGAAACATTTAATGATTCAATTGCGCAGGGGATTTTTACCCTGAAATCGGATTTATTTAAAAGTGTTTTCGAAACTCCTTCCCCTTCTGCCCCGAGTATGATTGCAAAATTCATATCCGTGTAGCTTATGTCAAAATAATTATCTTTACTTTGTCCGTCAGCTGCAATTATCCACCAGTCGTTTTTTTTGAGAATGTCTATTACGCCTGAAAGACTATTCGTTTTTATAATCGGAATATAATTAACCGCACCTGAGGAAGTTTTTTCAACGGTCGGGGTAACAGGGCAGCTTCTGTGCTTTGGAATAATAACGGCATCATAGGACGCTGCGGCAAGTGTGCGCAGAATCGCTCCGAAGTTGTGAGGGTCCTCGACTCCGTCTAAGATGACAATTTTTCTGAATTTGTCTGTTTTTTTGTTTAAAAATTCATCAAAATCCGCATACTCAACGGGTGAAACCGAGGCAATTACACCTTGAAAATTTATATTTTGTGATTTTTTTGTATCATCTTGAAAATATTTGTTAAACTTATTAAGATTTGTAAATTGAATTTGTATGGAATTTTCATCCGCAATTTCTTTTATTTTTTTTAACCTGTTGTCAAAATTTATATGCTCCGAGAAGAAAATTTTATTTATTCTTTTGGGGTTTTGACTCACTGTTTCAAGCACGGAATTTTTTCCGTATATATAACTGTTAAATTTTTCGGATGATTTTTCCATTTTGTTTACTCCGTTTATTGTATATTTTTTTTAAAAAGGTTTTTAATTTGTACTGATTATTGTATTATAAAATAGATAATATAGTATTATTACGAGTTAAATATATTTAATGTCACAATTTGTTAATTCCACAAAACAAATAGTCGGGGTTTCGGTTACACCAAGTGTTGGTGTAGAGGTTGCTCTGCTGGATAAAAAAAGCCCCACCGTTGTGAAATACGGCAGAAGACCTATAGAGTATAATCTTGCCACAAGAGAAATTCAGGATTATTCCACTTTTAAAGCAACTATTATAGATTTGTTTAAAGAACTTGATATCAGTTTAAAATCAAGTATTTATTTAACACTGCCCAATGTACATCTGGATTTTGAAAGTCTTCCCCTTATTATAGGCGATGAGGCCATAAGTAACGCTATATTATCAAAAGCCGAGGATTCTTATATCTTCAAAAGAGTTGAACCTGTAAGCGCATGGGCTGATTTGGTTACAAATACATCAACAGATAAAAGACTTATTGTTTATACGTCTTTTCAGGAAACAGCAATAAATCAGATTAAAGACATTTTCCTTGATTTAGGCGCAAATCTTATAGGTATAGAAAGTTCTTACTCATCTACAATACGCGGTTTATGGTTCTCAGGTGCCGTGGGTGATGATATTGACGATAATTCCAACTGGAATTTGCTTATGGTAAATTCCAACAGCTATGCCATGTTCTCGCTGCAGGGTTCAAGACTTGTAGACTATACAGAGGTTCCCCTTGCCATTAAATCTTTTTCATATGAAGAAGCTTATCAGGCAATCTCTACTTCTGTTTCACAGGTTTTGCCAAATTTCCCGGCAAAGAAACTTTTTATTTTAAGCCAGTCTGATGAAATCTGTGCCGAAGTTTTAAAAACACAAATAACTTTTGATGAAGAAATAATTGCTCATGACAGCAATAAATATTCGAAAGAACCCCCGCTTCGCATAACCTCCGCGGTTATGGAAAATGAAGCCGCCGCAATGACATATGCTCTTATCGGTGCACTTGCAACCGACCATATGGAAAACGTTATTTTAAATCTTAACGTTATGAGTAAAATGCACTCATTCGGCGAGGCGTATTTCACTTTTGAATTTCTGGAAAAAGAAATAATCGTAACCCAGGAGGTTGCAAGAAAAGCCCTGCTTGCAATAGCCGGCGTGCTTGCTGCAATTGCCTTTTTAATATACGGAATATTTTACCTTGTTGAAACACAGGTAAACAAGAAAGCTTCCGAGTATCAGAATAAATCAAACGAAATTCAGCAGCAGATAAATACTATTATGGGCACAGGCGGTGTTGTTGATATTGAAACTCTGGTTACAAAAATTATTGATTTAAATAAAAAAGCCATAAGTTTTTATGATTCTATTGCAACAGATATTCCGCAGTCTGTCTGGCTGCAGTATTATTACAACAAAAACGGTGAAAAACTTGCACTTGAAGGAGTCAGTGCAAATATAGCAGATATATACAACTACTATAAAAGCCTTAAGGTTATATCTCCCCAGTCCAGTATAAAACTGAACAGACTTCAGATTTTAACCGAAGTAAGCGGAGATGAGTTTGACCTTGCGGCTCCTGATATAGGTGCAAAGTTTTATGATTTTGAAATTTCAAATGTGAAATCTCCCAGAAACAAAGATACAAACAAAGACGGTGAAAATAAAAACGCCGATAATAACAATCAGCAAAACGGGAATCCGGATGTTGCCCCGGCGGCAGCGCTCGAACCCGTAGATATTAACAAGTAATTCGGATAAACGCAATGGACAAAACAACAAAAATAATTATAAATATTTTAAAAGAAAATGCGGTATATGTCGTTCCGATTTTTCTTGTGATTATTCTTTTTGTTAATTATGTTACTCCCGAGTTTTCAAAAACTTTTGACGCAATAAAACTTTTAAAATCAAGTAAAGCGCAGTTTGAGCAAAACAAACAGCAGTATGATATGCTCAAAGCCCAGCAGGATATGCAAAACCGTACAAAAAAAGTAGTAAAAGACGGCAAAATTATTTTTGAAGCTCCGGATATGCAGTTCAGTCCAGATGCGTCTTTTGCTCCTTTGTTTGAACTTATTTTAACCATTGCCGAACAAAGCGGTATAAGAATCCGTGCAATTGATTATGACTATGCGCCGGCAGAAGATATGATTTTTGCGGCAAAATTGGAAGGATATAATGCATGCGAGCTTAACATGGTTGCAGTAGGCTCATATTCAGAGTTTCAGGTGTTTTTAAAAACCATTATGAAAGAGCAGTATGTGACAAATCTGGCAGAAGTTGAACTTACACCGTGGGACAAAGATAAAAAAGTCCTTATTGCAAAAATCAAATTAAGGTTATATACACGCACAATGCCTAATTAAAATTTTTAAATTATTTTCCCGTTTTTTGTGCAGTCTTGCAATTATCTTATTTTGCCTTTGTGGACTTTTCTGTGGCCTTTAATATATACATAATCAGGACGTGATTTTTCAAGAACGCTGTTGTAGTCTTCATTTTCATTAAGTTCAAAAACATTAAAATCCGCATCTTTTCCTTTTTCAAGGCTTCCTATTATATTATCCAGCCTTAAAATCTTTGCGGGGACGATTGTTAAATATTTTATTGCCTCAAGAGTGTTGAGCTGTCCTTTATTTACAAAGCGCAGCTCATTTAAAAGACTTAAATCTTTGTTAAATGCAAGAGAATTTGTTCCAAAGCCGAATCTGTCAGGGAAAAATTCAAGGACTTTATCAAACTCCAGCATTTTTCCGTGGAGATTTTCACTTACTCTGGGACAATAAGCAAGAGATACCTTGTTTTCTTTTAATATTTTAAGGTCATCATCGTTCAGGTAATTTCCGTAGCTTGCTATAAGGCGTTTATTTATAACATCCATCTGTGCAAGATACTGAACGGATGTGACGCCTTTGTAAATAGGTTCAAATTTTTTATGTCCGCCGAATTCGTTTAACAAGTCAATGTCTGAAAAGCCGTATTTAAGCCAATCTTTTTCCTCATTGCTTTCCGAAATTCTTATTGTCATTAAAATGTTATTTTTTCTGCAATACTTAACAAGTATTTTAAAAAGTCTTTTATGTACGGAGCAGACACTGTGCGGAGCCACGCCGACAAAGGTATTGTCAGATTTTTGTTTTAAAAGTTTGTCAATCTTTTTTTGAATGGAGCGGAACTCTTCCTTGCTTGTTTCGGCCGAATCGGAAAAAAGTTCAAAGAAAAGATAAGTTTTTATCGGTAAATCATTTAAAACCTTAAAATATTTACTCTCTTTTGAAAGCTGTGCAACACAGGTTGTTCCGCTTAAAAGAGAAAGCTCAAGCCCTTTTTTAAAAGAGGAGAGTTTATTATCCGCACTCAGACAGAAATATTTGCTTAAAAGGTCTGCCAGCCTCCAGACAAAGGAAGTTTTTTTTATTCCCGCAATAAAGTAGTGCTTTCTGAACTGGGTGTATGCTTTTTTAAAAATATACTTTATACCGCCCTGCTTTATATCGACGTCAGTGTATTGAAGGTGATTGTGTAAATTTACAAAACCCGGGGTAATAACACACCTTCCGTAATCTTTTACATTTTTACATTCATTTGTGTCAAGCTCAGAGGTTTTAACTATTTTCTCTACTTTGCCTTCATCTACCACAAGAGTGCAATCTTCATAGAGATTGCCGTCAGAGGCTATAATCCATTTTGCACTGTAACCTTTAGACATTTTTACCTTTTGTTGAACTGTATTATAATCTTATTAAATTTTTAAACTCTTTGCAAGTTTTAAGGATTAAGTTAATTCGTTAATTTTAATAAATTCCGCCCCGTCTTTTTTTGTATTGTATAATATAGCTTCTTTTTCATCGGTAATGCCGTAGAAAATCTTGTTTTCAGGCAATTTTATAAAAGTTTTTTCTTTAATATCGCAATCAAATACAAAAGCAGTATGTGTGCCTAAAAATTCTTCCTGATATCTGAACAGTTCTGTTTTGTCCTCTGTAAAACACAGTGCAAAACGCACCTTTTGTGTGCCGATACATTGCAGCTCCGGGGTTAACAGCGGCGGCCCCGCAGGTATTGAGCGCGAAGCGCATTTCGGGTTTGATATTATCCCCGTCGCTCTTAAAAGCGCTATTCTTAATTCTTTTTTATAAATTTCATACTCATTTATACCTTCGCCCAAAATACCCGTGTTTTGTGCATACACAAAATTAAGCACAGGGAAAGAATTTGTCTTAAGTTCTTGAGGCCGCCTGGCGGGCTGGTTTTTGTACAGTGAATAATCAGGGTCGCACTCTCTTTTAATTATTCCGAGGCTGTCCTGCGCATATGTTTCAAAAATCTTTTCTTTAAGGTTAAAAACAGCCTGCAGTTTATGATTTTTCTTTTTGTTGTTTATTTTTGCTTCAAATTCAAAAAACTCGCTTCTGTTTGTTAAAATAACATCCAGTTCAAGATTTTTGTAATATATTCTTAAGCGCGACCGAACATTACCGTTTTCAATCATCCTTGATTTTAACGGCGTAATAATTTCAGGCTCCGAGGCTGGGGCGTAGTTGTAACTGTCGCCCGAGTCTTTGGTGTCGGTAATTTTGAGGAAATTTTTATAAACTCTTTTTGTTTTTTTATCTTCTATATTTATTTTTCCGTTTTTAACCGTTAGTTTTAAATAAGGATTTTCAATAATGTTTTCACCCGCAAAGCTGAGTTTTTGCACTTTTTTAATTTTATGGCTTTTAAAACTGAAGGGTTTTTGCGCTTCAACTTCCGCTATTTGTTCATACAGGGTTAAAATATCCTCCGTTACGGGTACCTGCATTGTATCGTAGAGTTTAGCGTCGCTAAAGCCTTTTGTTTTTGCGATAATCTGTGCATTTTCTATTTTGCACCCGGATATAATTTTTACAATACCGCTGTTTTTAAAGTTCGACATATTAAAAACACCTATTGTGTCCGGTTTTTTGCCGGAGGTTTTTGATTGTGCACAAAAATCCCTGATTATCCTTTTTTCAAGCCCGTCCAGTATTTCCCGTACTTTTTCAAAACGCATGTCTACATTTTTATGAGCCATATCTGTTGAGCAGCCGTAAATTGAATCATGAGCGTGATTTTTTAATATCAATTCATAAGCATAATCAATGTTTGGCTGATAATTCAGATTGAGAAAATAATTAAGAGGCTCAATTATGCGTGAAATTTTATGCATAAATTTTGCGTTTTGCACTTTCTGGTAAATTCTTGAAGAGAAAACTCCGCCTAAAATGTTATTTTCGGAATTGTCCAAAAATTCGCCGTCATAGTGCTTAGAGCGGGTAAAATCAACATTTTTAAAATATTCAAAAGGGGTTGAAAGTTCTATTTCATAATTTTTTAAATATTTATTTATATTTTTTATTTTTTCGGATGCATTTTTTATAATTCCGAGGTGATCTCCGCCAAGAGGCAAAAGCAGTGTACCTTTTGAATATTTTGCTATCTTATCAAGCAGCGGCTCAAGTGCTTGAGCGGATTTATCGGCGCTTTCATCTCTGTGAAGGATGTCTATAAAATACCCTTCCGTAAGCCTTACGGTATTTATGTTTCTGACTTTTATATCATTTTCAATAGCGCCCGTGCCGCGCCAGATTACGGCATTTTTTATCCCGAATTTTTCAAGAACCTCAAAAACCCCTCTCGAGTGTCCGAAAATATCCGGCAGGTAGCCGATAAAATCGCTGCAGCCGAGGCTTTTAGAATATTTTATTCCTTTTTCAAGGTTTTTTATAAGGCATCTTAAATTCACTAAAAACGCATCGGCACTTACAAAAAAAGGTCCTATAAAAAGCCTTTTTTCTTTTATAAATTTTTTTACAAGCGGAAGATTTTCTTCCCTGAATTTTAGATAATCAATAAGCGCACTTGTCTGTCCGTCAAAGTAAAAACAGGGCGCGCGGTGCGCTTCAAGCTCTTTTAAAACCCCGTCAAAGACTTCAAGCAGCCTGAGATTAAATTCTTCCTTTTCTCTGTACCACTCTCTGTCCCAGTGTGTTTGCAGATATGCAATTGTGCGTTTTTTCATATAATTATTATACTTGTTGTTCAACAAAACTTTTTCCATCCTTTAGAGGAACTTTTAAGGGCGCAAATGTTGTAATATGTTCCCGTAATTCCCCGTTATTTAAGGTTGGTATGAACAAGAAAAAATTAGAAACCCTCAAGAATGAAATTTTTAAATGCAGGAAAAAACTCAAAGAACTGGAACCCGTTATATCCCAAAATTCAAATCTGGAGAGGGTTTATAACAAAACTTTGATTAAAAAAGCGGTTCTTATGCAAAAATATGAAAAAATTTGCCATAAACCCACTATTAAAGAAAAAATTAAAAAACTTCTTAAAATTCATACAAAAAAGAAATTAATCTGCGATTATTTTAAAACCGGCGAAGCTTAAACTTCTACCCCTCTCATCATATCTTTAAGCGTTTTTATGGTAGTGGCCATACTTACGGTATCCGATACTTTTTGCTGCAAAAATGCGTTTATTTGCGGCATAAGTTCAATTGCAATATCAAGTTTGGGGTTTGAGCCTGCCTGATACATACCGACATCGATTAAGTCTTTGTTTTCGCGGTACATTGCAAGCAGACGGCGCATTTTTTGTGCCGCTTCCTGATGTTCTTTATCCGTAATTTCGGTAAAAAGCCTTGAAATTGAGCCCAGAGGGTCAATTGCAGGGTAATGGTTCATCTCGGCAACTTTACGCGAGAGGAAAATGTGTCCGTCCACAATACCCCTTACAGTGTCGACAATAGGGTCTGTAATGTCATCCCCTTCCATAAGAACCGTGTAAAGCGCGGTAATGGAGCCTTTTTCGGAATTTCCCGTCCGCTCAAGCGCACGCTGAAGCCATGAAAAAATAGAGGGCGGATAGCCTTTCATAGTAGGCGGTTCTCCGATTGACAACCCCACTTCGCGCCCTGCCATAGCACAGCGGGTTACGGTATCGGTCATCAAAAATACTTTTTTACCCTGATCTCTAAAGTATTCACACACCGTTGTTGCGGCAAGAAGTGCCTTTTGCCTGATGAGAGGCGGCTGGTCGCCTGTAGAGCAGACAATAACCGAGCGTTTCATACCTTCGGGCCCAAGAGAGTTTTCAATAAATTCCTTGACCTCTCTGCCGCGTTCGCCAATCAGCGCCATAACGTTGATATCCGCTTCCGAGTTTCTTGCAATCATGCCGAGCATTGTGGATTTACCTACCCCCGAGCCTGCAAAAAGCCCCATACGCTGACCCTGACCCATTGTAAGAAGCGAATCTATAACCCTTATGCCCGTTGAGATGGAATTTTTAATAATCGGGCGGTGAAAAGCGTCGGGAATTGTACCGTTTATGTTCATATACTGCGCGCCCTCAAGGTTTAAAGGGCGCCCGTCCAGAGGTTCGCCCAGAGGATTTATAAGACGTCCGAGCAAAAAATCTCCCACAGGCAGCATAATAGGCCCGCCTGTTGTTTCCACAAGACTTCCCTGCCCTATGCCCTCTCCGTCATATAAAAGCAGAAGCTGTGCCGTATCGCCTTTAAAAGCAACGACTTCGGCGGCTTTTTTTTCGCCCGTATAAGTCTGAATATAGCACAAATCTCCGATTTTAAGCCCCGGGAGTTTAACTTCCACGGTAAGTCCCAGAAGTTTTGATACCGCACCTTTAAAACCATACAGCTGCGTATTTTCAAGGGCATTTATCGCGCGCGTTTTAAGGTTATGAATTTTTAATTCCAGATTCTCATCCATTAAGTAAATTATAACATATTATCGCTCTTAGTGTTTGAAATGAATAATTGTAAAAAATACATTATATGCTTTTAAACCCGTACGGACGGTATTTTTGAGGAAATATCCCGATATTTAATATCGTTATCCTGATTTATATAAAACGAATAAAAAAATTGGGGCAAAAGCCCCAAACTGTCTGGAATTAAGAATAGCTGGAAGTATGAAAAAGATTAATTATATATAACAATACATGTGTCAGCTTCACAATAGGACAGGCGGGTAATCTTTTTTAAGGCATGACATTGCTAAAAAATAAGTGTAATTTAGACAATTTTATACATTAATATTTTATTAAGATGTTCAAAATATACCTAAAACCCTTGTGCTGCCTGATAATAAAAATTTTTTACAGAGGGGTTGACAAATAAATTTTTTAGGTACATAATGTGAGTATAAAGATAAAGTGTTAGACAAACACTAAAAAACAAAAAACAAGAGGTTAAAGAAAAGAGAAATGTTAGCTATAAATGCAATAAGAAATGTAAATAATACACTAAATAGAAACAACATAAGCTTCGGCTACAGAAGCAATGAACTGGTTAAAGCCCCCGCAGTAAGTAACGACATGGTTGAAGGCGGTATCGGCGGTCTTTTCACCGGTTTTGTAGGAACATTAAAAAATTCCCCTTTGTTCAATTTTAATTCTACCGTTAAAGAAAGAACGGAAAGCATTGACAAAGGCTTAGAACAAACAAAATTAAATCTCATTGCATAATGAGAGTAAGCATTATCAACACCTAACAACACAATCCCGAAGCACAACAACACACAGCCCTGCAATTTATGTGGGGTTTTTATTTTGCGAATTTTCCGCGCTTTTGCGGCGAGTGCTGCTGCCTCCTGTGCAAAAGCGCGGGATTTATATGCAGCCGGCTGCAAAACTTTAGTCACTGTGTCTGCTTTTTTACTCCGGCTTGCGCCTTTTACTTGACAAGAAATATTTATTTGAGAATATATTAATTAGTTGAAATAATTTTATTTTTTCTATAAAATAAAATTATTCACGCAAGGAAAAGGAGAGTTGCAGTTGCAAAACAATAATCTACCTAAAAATATGGGAAAGAAAATTGCTGACGCATTAAAGCAACAGGATGTGGCAGAAGAAAACCTTGATACTCTTGAAATTGATACAGATAGTGTATCTGATACAATTGATTATCAGGAAACTAATGAAACATTCGACGATTCTTCTTTTAACCTCGATGATGAAGAAGAAAAAAATGACATGCAGAGCGATTACAACCCCGTCTTTTCCGTAGATGTGGATGAAATCGAACAGGCGCCGGACTTAAAACTCTCCATCAACTCCGAGGAAGATGAGGTTGCCGAAGAGTTTGAGATGCCAAACAACATTAACGTCTTAAAAAGACTTATCAGTCAGCTTCCTACAGGTGTTCCGAGACAAACAGGCGCGCAGATTATCCGTCAGACAATCGAGGCGCTGGGTATTCCGATGAAAAGTGTTTTGCAAGACGCTCAACGAGTCAGAGATTGCTTAAACAGCTCAATTAAAGACTGCAATTATACAATTCAGGAATACAAAACAAATATTCGTAATCTTGAAAAACAGAGTGCAAATTATCAAAAACAATTAAACAAACTCAACGACATTATCGGACTGTTTGTTTACAATGACAGAAAATAAGTTTCGGGCCCCCATCGTCTAGAGGCCTAGGACAACACCCTTTCACGGTGTAGACAGGGATTCGAATTCCCTTGGGGGTACCATTTAACTTGATAAGTAAATATTTGATTCCGGGGGAATTCGAATCATGCAAAGACTTGCATTCCCTCCCAAACTCGGGAAGTTCCCTTGGGGACAGCATTTTAGTAAAGCGGTCATTGAATTCTTTTTACCGGAAAATGTTTATAGGTGCCGGCTTAATCTTAAGGGGTTGATAATGAAAATTAAATTATTTTGTTTGTTAATATCGGTTTTGGCATTTGCGGGAAATCTTTCTGCACAGGAAGTTCAAAATAATTCCCAAAACGGACTTGAGGTTAATTTAAATACTCAAAATACCGCAGTTTCGGATATTGTTCCCCCCGAGCTTGAAAACTATATGAGCAAATGCGCCGATAAAGTCCAGCAAAACTGGAAAAAATCCAATATTAAACACGATGCGGTTGATATTAAAATAACTTTTGAAGCATTGAATGACGGCACGGTAAAGGATTTAAAAATTCTTGTGCCCTCAAAATATGAACAGAATAATGAAGCCGCGCTCAAGGCTGTTAAAGATGCGGAGCCTTTTGATAAAATTCCCGAATCTTTAGGGGCTCAAAGTGCAAAGCATACAATGATTTTCCCCTGCAGGCGCTATGCGCAGCTTTCGCCTTTTAACTAAAACTACTCTTTATGAGGGAATTTTTTTGTATCTGTGCCGTGTTATAATCTCAATATGAAATTGAGAATAATTCCCCTTTTAATCGCATTTTTATTTACTTTTATCGTGCCCGTAAACTGCGCTTACGAAACACGCGAAGAAGGCGCGTACACTTATGAGCAGGCATATAGTATAAAGAAAAATTACAGACTCAAAATAGAAGAAGCTGTTAAAAATTCTCTGAATGCACGCTCGCTGAAAGTTCAGAACAATATGATTTTTCAGGGCGACATTTCGCTTTCGGGTAAATTAACAAACATAAAAATTACCCAGAGTTCCGGAAATACAAGGACTGATGAAAAAGCGGTTTCGGCGCTAAAAGCCCTCCCTCCTTTTACTATGGCGGAAAAAAGCTTCATGCCTGCATCCTTTAGCCTCTCTTTATTTGCTGCGCCTAAATATTCAGGCGAAAATTATGTTTTGGTTTTATCCCTTTTTGAAAAAGAGCGCTCTGTTATCAGCCAGAGCGAATGGTCGGCCTATATTGCCTCTCTTGAAGAGAAGATTAAGCAAAGATGGGATCCTAAGAATCTTAACAATAAAACGCTAAAGACTGCAATTGTGCATTTTTCCATTAAAAAAACCGGGCAGATTGATGATGTTTGTATAATAAAATCATCGGATGACAAGGCTTTTGATTCTCTGGTGCTTCAAACCATTAAAAACAGTGCGCCTTTTGCTCCCCTGCCTGCGGCGATTAAAGGAGATTCCGTGCCGATTGATTATGCCCTTAGCAACCAAAAATATGTGAAAAATCCCCAAAACGGGCAAAAAGGCTCTTTCTGGGAAAATTTTTCAAAACTGAATAACGAATACTATCAAAGATATCAAAACACCAATCCCTGGATGTAGAGATTATTACTCTATAACTTCAATGCCTCTTTTTTGTTCATCGGCGCTCGGGGCGAGTTTTTTGTATTGATAAAGCGGAACTTTGGGGTTTGAATTTTTCTTTTGCGAAATTTTTTGGTCGAAACTTCTTTTTTCCTGTACGTAGAGCTGCTCTACAAAAGTGTCGCTGTTTTGAATTTCAGAGGGCATTTCATCATAAGGAGCATTGAGTGTGAGTTTTTCTTTGGCAAAAGCGCCCTGAATACATGCACACAGACCGAAAAATGCCATCAGCGCAACGACAAAAGTTTTTTTCATAACAAAATCTTTCTTTTCACTACCTTCTTAATAATATAAATCCCCGTAATTGTATTTAATCACGGAGATTTATAAAATTCTTTACTAAAGTTAATATTAGTATCCGATGGCTTTTAATTGTGCATCGTAGATTTTGTTAACGTTAGCTTTTCTTGTGTTCAGAGTTTCAAGCTGTCTTTCATAAGTTCTTATTCTGATTGTTTTTTGTGTTTGAAGCAGAGTTTTGTCATTGTTTGTTTGTTTGATAAGCTGCTGTTTTTCTTTGATTTCGGCTTCAATGGGTTTTAGCTGCTCGGCTCTTTTCTTTTCTATTTCAGCTTTTTTAGCTTTGTTTTGTGCCTGTTTTTGTTTTGCGGCTTCGTTTTTCTTTGCCGCGATATCTTGTTTTGCCGCTTCTTTAACGGCGTTTAAATCGCTTTTAACGGCATTTTTAAAAGCATTGCCGAATTCGCTTGCGGCAAAAACCGAGCTTACGCTTAAACAAAGTGCAAGGACAAGACCTAAATATTTTTTCATAAACAACACTCCTTTTAACTACCGCTACATAATAGCATTTATTTTGCTTCTTGTAAACTTAAAACCTCACAAGCCTTGCGCCCGTGAGGTTTTGATTGTTCTTTATCCCCCGCTTATGTTCAAAAACAGAGTTTGCACTCCATCCTTAAAAATTTTCTTTTTACAATTAAATAAAAAATTTTTCACACCCTGTATTTCAGCATATGTGGGATTATTTACATTTCTTTACAGCTTTTTGTTTCTGTACGGCGCGGTTGCAATTATGATTTTGAAGTGCTAAAATTCTTATACTATATCAGTTTTTTAAGGTTAGCCAGATGGTTGTAAAAAAACCCCAAAATGCAGTCGAAAGAATTATTCTTGCACTTGATGTCGATACCCTTGAAGAAGCCCGCGGGCTTGTAGTTCAGCTTAAAGATTATGTCGGATATTTTAAAGTGGGTCTGCAGCTTTATACCGCCTGTGGTTATGATTCGGTTAAAATGATTCATGATATGGGTGCTAAAGTCTTTTTTGACGCAAAATTTCACGATATTCCAAATACTGTTGCACGTGCAAGCGCCAACCTTGTAAAAAACAATGTGGATTTTTTCGACCTCCATATTAAAGGCGGTTCTAAAATGCTTTCCACCACCTGCCGCCTGTGCCGCGAAGTCGCTAAAAAATACGACAAACCCGCTCCGACGATTTTAGGTGTTACACTCTTATCGAGTTTCGGGCAAAAAACGCTTAATCAGGAATTAAATGTCAATATGAATATTGATGAATACGTGTCGCGCCTTGCAAAAGTGGCACTTGAATCAAAGCTTGACGGTGTTGTGGCGTCAGCTTCCGAAGTGGGCGCCATAAGAAGAGTCTGCGGCGATGAATTTATAATTGTCTGCCCCGCCATTCGCCCGACCTGGTCTGTGGTAGATGATCAGGTTCGTGTGGTAACACCTACCGACGCCATTGAAGCGGGCGTTGATTATATGGTCGTGGGTCGTCCCGTGATTTCCGCCAAAGACAGAATAGAAGCAATAACACTTATTATTGATGAAATAGAAGAAGCAAAAGAAACCATAAAAGAAAGACTTTAGAAAAAGGTTGATATGAAAGTAAATTTCGGCATTCCAAAAGAATTAAAAGAAGGTGAAACCCGTGTAGCTCTGACACCTGATTCTGTCGGCATGTTGGTGCATAAAGGGCTGACAGTTGCGCTTGAAACAGGCGCCGGCGAATTAAGCGGATTTGACGACTCTATGTACGAGAAAGCCGGTGCAAAGATTGTTGCAAATGCGGAAGAACTCTGGGAGGAATCAAATATTATAGTAAAAGTAAAAGAGCCCCAGAAGTCCGAGTATAAATATTTCAGAGAAGATTTGACGATTTTTTCCTATCTTCACCTTGCAATTGAAGAAGAACTTACGCGCGAACTTTTAAAGAGAAAAGTCTGCGCCATCGCAACTGAATCCGTGCAGACTCAAAGCGGGGAGCTTCCTTTATTAAGACCTATGAGCGAAGTTGCAGGCAGAATGAGCGTGCAGATGGGTGCAAGATTTTTAGAAAAACAAAACGGCGGCAGAGGCCTGCTTTTAGGCGGTGTACCGGGTGTTGCGCCTGCAAAAGTAGTTATTTTAGGCGGCGGTGTGGCAGGTTCAAACGCGGCTCAGGCGGCTCTTGGCACGGGTGCTGATGTTTCGGTGCTTGATATAAATTCAAAAAGGCTGTCAAGGCTTGATATGTTTTTCTCGGGCCAGATAAAAACGTACTATTCAAATCCTTCAACAATAGCAGAGCAGGTTAAAGAGGCGGATTTACTCATAACGGCTGTTTTAATACCCTCTGCGCGCGCACCTAAGCTTGTAAGCGCCGATATGGTAAAAACCATGAAAAAAGGTTCGGTCATTATAGATGTTGCTATTGATCAGGGCGGAAATGTCGAAACAATAGACAGAGTGACTACTCTGGATAATCCTGTTTTTGAAAAATACGGCGTGCTGCACTGTGCGGTGCCGAACATTCCTTCTTATGTGCCAAAAACCGCGTCTTATGCGTATTCTTACGCAATATTACCTTTTCTTCAAGACTTAGGCGACAAGGGTACATTTGTGGCGCTTAAAGAAGATGAAGCTCTGAGCCGCGGTGTTTCAACATTTAGAGGCGCGGTTACAAATGAGGCTCTTGCTCAGTCTCTGGGATGTGAACATACGGAAATATCTTTGTTGATAGGTTTTAAGGTCAAATGATAAACGACGCGAACAGAATAGTTTTTAAATTCGGAACAAATATTTTAAGAAATGAAGAGGGCGAAATCTCGCTCACGCATATGTATTCGTTTATTGAGGATATTTCTCTGCTCAGGAAAAAAGGCAAAGAAGTGCTCGTGGTGACATCGGGCGCCGTCGGCATAGGCGCCAAAAAACTCGGTGTCGATACAAGCCAGAGCAATGTTCTAAAACAGGCGGCAGCATCTGTGGGTCAGCAGATTTTAATGCGTATATGGCAGGACGGTTTTGAAAAATACGGTATTTCCGTTGCCCAGATTCTTGTAACCGAGGATGATTTTTCAAACAGAAAAAAATATTTAAGCCTCAGAAACACTCTTTCAAAACTGCTTGAACTGGGTATTGTACCCATAATTAACCAGAATGACGCGGTTTTGCCTTCCGAACTTGTACATGTCTGCTTTTCCGATAATGATAAACTCTCCGCCATTGTAGCATCCAAACTGGACGCTGATTTGCTTGTTATGGTGTCGGACATTGACGGACTTTTTGACAAAAACCCCAAAGAATATCCTGACGCTAAAAAAATAGATGTCGTGGAAGAAGTGAACTCAAAAATCGAAAAACTTGCCTCGGGTGCGTCTGCAGGCGGCAGAGGCGGCATGGTTACAAAGCTCTCTGCAGCAAAGGTTGTAAACCTTTCGGGTCTTTATGCAATGATAGTTAACGGCAAAAAGCCGCGCATAATCAAAAGAATTTTTGAAGAGGAAAATGTCGGAACTATATTTTTGCCAAATAAAATCCTCTCGCACAAAAAGCGCTGGATAGCCTACGCTACAAACATTATGGGTGAAATTACCGTAAATGCCGGAGCAAAATCGGCTCTTATCGACAAGCAAAAAAGCCTGCTTGCGGTAGGCATTACAGGTGTTAAGGGTGATTTTAAAGCCGGTGAAATTGTAAGTATTTTTGATGAGGAAGGCGGCGAATTTGCGCGCGCCATGGTGAATTACAGCTCTGATGAATGCAGAAAAATTATGGGCTCCCACAGCCATGAAATAGAGAAAATTTTAGGCTACAAGGGCGATGACGATGTTGTCATAAAGGACAATCTTGTAATTTTATAAGGATAAAAAAATGGATAATATAAAAGACATTGCAAAATATGCAAAAGAGGCTTCGCTTAAGCTTTTAGGCGCCGGTACGCAGCTTAAAAATACGGCGCTTGAAGCTGTGAGAAAAAATCTTGAACTTCACAAAGATGAAATTTTTGAAGCCAATAAAAAAGATTTAGAAGAAGCCAAAAGCCTTGTAGAGTCAGGTGAGATAACCCAATCTACCTATGCGCGTCTGAAACTTGACGAAAACAAAATGCGCGATATGTTAAAGGGAATAGAAGATGTTATTTCTCTTGAGGACCCTGTGAATAAGGTTTTCTGGACAAAAGAACTTGATGACGGTCTGGTGCTTAAAAAAATCTCCTGCCCCATAGGTGTCATAGGCGTTATTTTTGAAGCACGCCCCGATGTAATATCGCAAATTGCTTCTCTTGCCATAAAATCAGGCAATGCAGTGATTTTAAAAGGCGGAAAAGAGTCCAATCACACAAATGCTGCTATTGCAAAAGTTATAAACGAAGCACTTGAGCGCGTTGAAAATTTTCCTGAAAATGCCATAAATCTTGTGTTTTCAAGGGAAGACATCAAGGGGCTTCTCGGGCTTGACGAGTATGTGGATTTAATTATCCCCAGAGGTTCAAACAAACTTGTTAAATACATTCAGGAAAATACCAAAATTCCTGTTCTGGGACATGCTTCAGGTATTTGCCATATTTTTGTCGATGAGTCTGCCGATACGGAACTTGCAAATAAAGTCTGCGTTGATGCCAAAGTTCAGTACCCCAGCGCCTGCAATGCGGTTGAAACCATACTCGTGCACAAAAATTATCCCGCGCTTAATGAACTTAAAGAGGCGCTTTGTGATGCCGGGGTTGAAATTATAGAAAATCCCGAAAATTTTTCACATGAGTACGGTGATAAAATCCTTTCTTTAAAAATCGTAAATGATGTTGATGAAGCCGTTTTGCATATAAATAAATACGGTTCGGGCCACACGGATTCGATTTTGAGTGAAAATAAAGAAAATACGGAAAAGTTTATGAATTATGTTGACTCGGCAGGAGTTTATCATAACGTATCCACACGCTTTTCGGACGGTTTCAGGTATGGTTTTGGCGCGGAAGTCGGGATTTCCACAAATAAAACCCATGCCAGGGGTCCTGTAGGTTTAGACGGTCTAACAATATATAAATACAAGCTTTTTGGTTCTTATCAAACGGTTGAGCCTTATGCAAAAGGTGAAAAAACTTTTAAACATAAATTTATTTAATTATTTTTTTGCTATAATAAAATAATCTAATGTAACAACAAAAGGCATATCCTTTAGATGCAAGAGATTATAGAGAAAATAAATAAACTTAAAAAAGAGCGCAGGGCGATAATTCTTGCGCATTGTTATCAAAATGTCGAGATAGACAATGTAGCCGATTATGTCGGGGATTCTCTGGGTTTGTCAAGGATTGCCGCTAAAACCGATGCGCAGATTATAGTTTTTGCGGGTGTGTATTTTATGGCAGAAACCGCAAAAATCCTCTCTCCCGACAAAAAAGTCCTTCTGCCTAATTTAAATTCAGGCTGCCAGATGGCGAATATGATTGATATGAAGCGTATGAAAGAATTCAAAGCGCAGCACCCTGATGTTCCCGTTGTCTGCTATGTAAATTCGACAGCGGAAGTTAAAGCCGAAGCCGATGTTTGCTGCACAAGTTCAAACGCTATTGATATTGTAAGGTCTTTAAATGCTAAGAAGGTTCTCTTTGCACCTGATTGCTATCTCGGTTCATGGGTTGCAAAAAAGCTTCCCGATGTGGAAATTATTTCCTACCATGGTTTTTGTCCTACGCATTTAAGACTTATGCCCGATGAAGTTAAAAAAATGCGCATACTTTACCCTGATGCCGCAACCCTTGTTCATCCCGAGTGTCATCAGGAAGTTGTTAAATATGCCGATTTTGTAGGTTCGACCACGCAGATTATGCAGTATTGCGAAAGAAGCAAGAAGAAAACATTTTTAATAGGTACGGAAAAAGGTGTAGTAGACAGGCTTTCGCGTGATTTTCCCGAAAAAGAATTTATACTTATTTCAGACAGACTTGTCTGCCATAATATGAAATACAATACGCTTGAGGACATTTTGCATGTTCTTGAAACCGGCGAGAATGAAGTTTTTGTGGAAGAACATCTGCGAAAACTCGCACTGGGCGCGATTGAGCGCATGGTTGAGTGCAGGGTGTAAAAATTTAAAAAATTTTAACCTCGGAATATACATTAGTTTTTTTTAAAAAAACCGTATTAAAATCTTAAACGTAATAAGTTGAGGTTTATTATTATGTTTAAATTAAAATCACGGGAAACAGGCATTTCAAAAAATGTCAAAATCAAACACCACGGCAGAGTTTATTTTGTTAACAAGGCAAAGTTAAACTACACTTTAAACAAAATGGGCCTGTATGCCAAATTTAACTATACAAAAGAAGACCTGAGGGAATTTCTTTTCAGGCAGAGGTTTCTGTATACTGAATTTCTCGAGTATATAAGCGACGGTTTCAGAGAAGTCTGCTAAAGGTTTTTTGTCAGCTCAAAAAGTTCCTTAAGACTTTTAAATAAACCATAAGCATCGCTAAGCGCTATCATATTGTCGCCGTCGCATTTGGCGCAATCGGGGCACGGGTGGATTTCAAAAAACAATGCTCTTGCCCCTGCGGCAACGGCGGAGCGTGCAAGCAGAGGAACAAATTTGCGCTCGCCTCCCGAGGATTCTCCGCGTCCGCCGGGTAATTGCACACTGTGCGTTGCATCAAATACAACGGGATATCCCATTTCCTGAATTATTTGAATTGCGCGCATATCGACAACAAGGTTGTTATAGCCGAAGCTTGTTCCGCGCTCGGTTACTAAAATCTTGTCATTACCCGAATCAAGCACTTTTTTGGCGAGAGATTCCATTTGATAAGGCGAGAGGAACTGACCTTTTTTAATGTTTACGATTTTACCCGTTTTAGCGGCAGAGGTGAGCATATCGGTTTGTCTGCACAAAAAAGCGGGAATCTGTAAAACATCTGCAACACGTGCAACTTCCTGCGCTTGATTCGGCTCATGAAAATCCGTTACAACAGGCAGGTCGAATTCTTTTTTTATCTCTTCCAGCATTTTAAGCCCGTCTTTCAGACCGGGGCCGCGATAAGAGGTGATAGAAGAGCGGTTTGCCTTGTCAAAAGAGGCTTTGAAGATATAATTTATATCAAGTTCAAGGCAGATTTCTTTGAGTTTTGCGGCGCATGTGCGTAACATATCCATATTCTCAATGACGCACGGCCCTGCAAAAATCGTAAGTTTGGAGCCGCCTATTTCAAAATTGTTAAGTTGTACAGTTTTCATGGGTTTTATTATATAATAATTTTATAGATTAGGGAAGTAAGAGGATTTAAGATGGCAGACGCTGTTAAAGAAAAAGAACTTGATGAGATAAAAGCGGGTAAAGACAAGGCTCTAAAACTCGCTCTTGATAAGATTGAAAAGGACTTTGGCAAAGGCTCAATCATGCGTCTTGGCGACAAGTCAACATTGAATGTGGAATTTATTCCCACAGGTGCTCTGGCGCTTGATATAGCGCTTGGTATAGGCGGGGTGCCTAAAGGCAGGGTTATTGAAATATACGGCCCCGAGTCCAGCGGTAAAACAACGCTTGCACAGCATATCGTCGCAGAATCCCAGAAAAGGGGCGGCATAGCGGCATTTATCGACGCGGAACACGCACTTGATCCCGAGTATGCAAGGAATTTAGGCGTTAA
The DNA here is from genome assembly GCA_018713115.1 of Candidatus Galligastranaerophilus faecipullorum. GTDB lineage: Bacteria > Cyanobacteriota > Vampirovibrionia > Gastranaerophilales > Gastranaerophilaceae > Galligastranaerophilus > Galligastranaerophilus faecipullorum. The sequence continues at coordinate 3,902 of DVFS01000009.1, read as the reverse complement.
TGTCGATGAACTTTTAATATCACAGCCCGACACGGGCGAGCAGGCTCTTGAAATCACGGAAGAACTTGTGCGCTCGGGCGCTATTGATGTTATTGTAATTGACTCCGTTGCGGCACTTGTGCCCAAGGCAGAGATTGAAAAAGCTATGGATGAGCAGCAAATGGGTCTGCAGGCGCGGCTTATGTCAAAAGCTTTGAGAAAATTAACGGGTATTGTGGGCAAAACCAATACAACCGTTATATTTATCAACCAGTTAAGACAAAAAATCGGTATAATGTTCGGCAACCCCGAAACCACAACAGGCGGTAATGCACTTAAATACTATGCATCAGTAAGGCTTGATATCAGAAGAATAGACTCTGTTAAAAATAAAGACGGCGAAGATATCGGAAACAGAGTTAAAGTAAAAGTAGTTAAAAACAAAGTAGCTCCGCCGTTTAGAATAGCGGAATTTGATATCATATACGGAAAGGGCATATGCGCAATAGGTAATATCCTTGATGTTGCGGTTAATATGGATATCGTTAAAAAAGCGGGCGCATGGTTTAGCTACAACGATGAAAAACTCGGTCAGGGCAGAGATAAATCAAAAGAATTTCTTGAAGCCAACCCCGATATTTTAAATGAAATCGAACAAAAAGTAAGAGAAAAACTCGCGGCCTCAAAGAGTGCCCAAACGGCTTCCGCCGGGGCAAAAGAGGAAGAAGAAAAAACCCAAAAAGCAGCGAAGTAAGGAAAGATAAATGAAAGGTATTGTACTTGCAGGGGGCGCAGGCTCCAGACTTTATCCGGCATCATTGCCCATATCAAAAATACTTTTGCCGGTATATGACAAGCCGATGATTTATTATCCCATCACAACGCTTCTGCTTGCGGGAATAAGAGATATTCTTATCATCACAAATGCCGCCGATATCCAGAATTTTGAAAAAGTGCTGGGCACAGGCGAGCAGATTGGTGTTAAATTTTCTTATATGATACAGGATGTGCCCCGCGGTATAGCCGACAGCTTTCTTATCGCGGAAGATTTTATCAAAAATGATCCATGCGCGCTTATTCTGGGCGATAATATTTTCCACGGGTTCGGTTTTTCTTCCATGTTAAAACGTGTCGGACAAAAAACCACGGGCGCTACGGTTTTCGGTTATGCGGTAAATGACCCGCAGCGCTTCGGTGTGGTTGAGTTTGATGAAAATAACAGAGCTGTATCAATAGAAGAAAAACCTCAAAATCCGCGCTCCAACTATGCTGTCACGGGTTTATATTTTTATGATAAAAACGTCGTTGAATACGCAAAGACCCTGAAGCCCTCAAAAAGAGGGGAGCTTGAAATTACCGACCTGAATAACATATACCTTAAAAACAAACAGCTTGATGTCGAGATTTTAGGCCGCGGCTTTGCCTGGCTTGATACGGGAACTTTTGAAAGTCTTCTTCAGGCTGCAAACTTTATTAAATCAATGGAAATTAATACGGGCATGAAAATCGCCTGCATTGAAGAAGTTGCCTGGAGAATGGGGTATATTGACAAACAACGGCTCTCAGACCTCGCTAAAAAGTATAATAATGACTACGGACAGTACATAGAAAAAATTATTGAAGCAAATGCAAACAAAAACTTAAATCGCAATGCAGTTGTTTAAATAATTTATGGTTTGAACTTTCATTTCATACAGGTACCTCACAAAGTTCAGAAAGCATGCGCTTTTTGATGAAAGAGTGAGGCTTATTTCAAAACCGTCGGAGCAAAAAGGTTCATAGTCATAAACAACATAGTTATTATATTTGCTTCTCCATTCCTTTTTTTCTACTTTACAGCGGTATTCCAACGCCAAATCTTCCAGCCAGGGAAGAAAGTCTTTGTTAACATCTCTAAATTCCATAAACACACATTCTTCATTTTGTAAACATCTTTTTTCGATTAGCATTGAACACTCCCTTTATATCTAATGTTGCTTCTCTTGTTATAGTCTAGCTTTTTTAGCGTTTGAAAAAAATACCACAATCGGCAATTTAGGGATTAGACTTTTCAGTTAATAAAATTGAAAAAATTAATTTAGCATGTATGATTTATCTATACCGAAAATTAACAACAGGAGCCGTTATTATATGAAAATTTCACCCGTTAGTGCAAATATAAATTTTAAATCCCAAGTATTAGGTACAAGAGAGCATGCGTATAGAGCCCCCGGCATAAAAACCCAAGATGAAATTAATCTTATTTATGCCCAGAGGGCTGCCGCGATGAATGGTATTTCAATAAATCAGGTTGCAATAAACTACAGCGGCAAATATGCTTATAACCGGGCGCTGGATGTAATGAACAGAGCAAAAGCAGTAGAAGACAGTGTTAAAAATATAATAAAAAAAGGAGAAGAGTCTTTATTTTCAAACTTTAAAACAAAAGACACAAGTGTGGAATTTTATTATGATGAAGATTTAAAAGAGATGGTTATGGAAGAATACAAAGACTCTAAATTATTTACCCGTGCAGTTTTTGATAATTCTAAAATCAGCTCCGTTTCGCGTTTTGAAGATGATTCAAACATGCAGATATATTATGACAACGGTGAAATAGTAAAAATCTCCAAAAATACAGCATACGATTCAAAACAAAATGCAATAAGAGAGTTTGAAGCCAAATACAGTGACGGCAGGCCCTATAAAGTATTGTATGACATAACGGAAGATGCCTCGGGAGAAGTTAAAAAGGCCCGCAGGGTGTTTGACTTTGACATATTTAAAGGCAGATGGGACTATAGCGAGAACTATCAAAAAGTAGATGATGAGTTAAGAGATGATGATTATATAAAAGCCAAATCCCGTTATGCTTTTGATACGTCAAAAGGTTTGATTGCCCGGGCCGAAGATTTTTCACAGGGCTTCTTTGACAGCAATTACGGTACATTTGCTAAAAAAATATATATTTTTGACAAAGGACGAATTGTAAATTCCGCGGAAAATGCCGTGCTCAACAAAAAAGACTGGACAAAAGTTGAAAACTAGCGCTATATCGAGCTTTTAAGGTAAGATAACATTCCTCTTACAAGCGAATAGGAAAAAAGTTTTCTCAAAAACTTAAGCTTGGCAAGCCCCCTGTATGTTCTGAAGGACTTAAACAAAAATATCATACTTATAATGTCTGCCGCAAAAAATACATAGCGCATTATATTTATTTTTTTGGCTTTTACGATAAAGCCCGAGATTTTGTTAAACTTTTTAATTCCTGATGAAAATGCGCAAAGTGCGGTTTCGATTTCCTTTTTGAGCAGCAAAACATCATCCGCCGCTTTTGTGACTTTTTTGTCAAGCATTATAATGGCGCGGCTAAACTGTACACAGACAATTATTTCAAGGATTATTGTAAAAATATATATGTATTGCTCCATTTGTGTATTATAATTTATTGGTAAGGATTATTCCATACGCAGAGCGGGCGATTTTAAATGAATTTTAAACAGGCAATAAATTATACAAATAAAATCCATAAATTCTTAAAGGTGCTTAATTCACAAGGCACTTCACTTCCCGGTAAATATTTAAGAAAATTTTACCCTGAATTTCTGCGTGAATCACAGAATTATGTGACATCATACAAATTTGCAATAACGGGCACAAACGGAAAAACCACAACTGCAGGGGTTCTGGCGCAAATTTTAAAAGAAGCGCAAAAGATTGTCATACATAACGAACTGGGTGCAAATATGCCAAACGGTATTGCAACGGCTGTTGCCCTCGGGCTTTATAATAATTTCCAAGAAAACGGCCCCGATGCCCTTGCGGACAATTTCGTTATAGAATCGGACGAGGCTTATTTGAGAGAAGTCTTTGAAAACATAATTTTTGATTATCTGCTTGTGACAAATCTTTTTCGCGACCAGCTTGACAGGTACGGCGAACTT
>DVFS01000074.1 GCA_018713115.1 Candidatus Galligastranaerophilus faecipullorum | reverse complement strand
CCTTCTGCCTGCTCGTAAATTTTAACGGGGCACAAGCCCCGTAGAAAATTTACTTCTCAGGTTTTGTATCTTTTGGGTGCACTCCAGGTTTAAAGATAAACTTGCACCCATTTTTTTTATTCTACAGTAACCGATTTTGCAAGGTTTCTGGGTTGGTCAACGTCTTTACCCAGGTATTCTGCTATGTAGTAGGCTAAAAGCTGTAATACCACTATGTTTAGTGCAGGGGAAAGGGTATCTGACACATCGGGGATAAGCAGAATGTCGTCAAAGAGGTCTTTGTGTTTTCTGTCAATAAAGTTTGAAACACCGATGAGTTTTGCCTGTCTGGCTTTTGCTTCTTCGCAGTTTGACATTACCTTGTCATAAACTATTCCTTTGTTTAAAACTGCAAGAACGGGCATTGTTTCATCAAGCATTGCAATGGGGCCATGCTTTAGTTCGCCTGCGCTGTATCCCGTTGCGTTAATATAGCTGATTTCTTTCAGTTTAAGTGCGCCTTCAAGAGAAGTCGGGTAATTTATGCCGCGTGCGATAAAGATGAAATCTTTAAAACTTGAATATTTTTTTGCCGCTGCTTTGATTTTTTCTGTATCATTTGTTATTGTTTCGATTTTGTTGGGCAGCTCAAGGAGTTCCTGCTTTAGCGAGGTGATTTCCCTGTCTTTTACGCTTTGCGGGTCGATTTTCTGGGTGATGAAAATCGTAAGCAGGTAAAGCGAGAGAAGCTGCGCCATATAAGATTTTGTAGCTGCAACGGATACCTCAATACCCGCATTTACTGGCAAAAGGCTGTCAGCAAGGCGCGCCATGGTGCTGTCGGGTCTGTTTGTAATAATCAAAACATGGGAGCCTTTTTCGCGCACCTGTTTAATTGCCGTTATAGTGTCAGCAGTTTCGCCCGATTGCGATATGCCTATTACAAGCGTGTTTTTATCGGCAATGGTGTCTCTGTAGATATATTCGCTCGACGCCTCAACATCTGTGGGGATTTTGGCGAATTTTTCAAGAATGTATTTGCCCACAAGACCCGCATGCAGTGATGTTCCGCAGGCAATTATCTGGATTCTGTTTATATTTTTGATTTCTCTTTCGCTTAATTTTACATCCTGAAGAGTAATCGGGGACTTTGCGTCTTGCAGTTTGCCGCTTAGCACATTTCTTGCCACATCGCTTTGCTCATGGATTTCTTTGAGCATATAGTGTTTGTAGCCCATTTTTGAAAGTGCAACAGGCTCAAAGGGCAGCATTTCTATTTTGTTTTCAAGGACTTTGCCGTCTAAATCGGTTATTTTGATAGAGTTTCTCTTAACTTCCGCGACCTGATTATCATTTAAATAAATTGCTTTTTTTGTGTATTCAATGATAGCCGGGATGTCGCTTGCAATAAAGTTTTCACCTTCCCCGACGCCTATTATAAGGGGGGCATTTTTTCTTGCAACGATAATTCTGTCGGGCAGTGTCCTGTGCATGGCGCAAAATGCATATGCGCCGTTAATTTTTTTTATTGCCGATGTCATAGCCTTAAGCAGGTCTTTGCATTTTGAAAATTCATGTGCGATAAGGTGGGCGGCAACTTCCGAGTCAGTTTGGGATTTAAACTCGCAGCCGCATTTTTCAAGTTCCGCTTTAAGTTCTTTATAATTTTCTATTATGCCGTTGTGCACAACAACAAGACTGCCGCAGTTACATGTGTGCGGATGGGCATTAAGTTCCGTCGGAAGTCCGTGTGTTGCCCAGCGGATATGACCTATGCCGCAGGTTGAACTGTTGCAGATGTCTGAGGCGCTGCTCAAAACTTCCCTTAGATTGTTCAGTTTCCCCGGGGCTTTAAAGATTTCAATTTTATTTTTTGTCATAAGGGCAACACCTGATGAGTCGTAGCCCCTGTATTCAAGATAGGAAAGCCCTTTTAAAAGAACTTCGCTTGCTTTTGAATTTCCGATATATCCTACTATTCCGCACATAAATTAATTCCCTCTTTGTGTAATTCAGTTATTTTATTACACAAGATTTTGCTAATCAAATTAAGATTTCATAAAGAGTTTGTGAAGTTCATCGGGTTTAAAGATGCCTTCTTCGGTTATGATACCCGCTATAAGTTCACCGGGTGTTACATCAAAGCTCGGATTAATGACTTTAACGCCTTGTGCGCAGATTCTTTTGCCGTTTATAACGGTTACTTCTTCTTCATCTCTCAACTCGATAGGTATTTCACTGCCGTTTTTAATTGACATATCAATTGTAGATTTTGGCGCCGCGATGTAGAAAGGAATATTATGATATTTAGCGGCTATTGCAACCGTATATGTGCCGATTTTGTTTGCAGTGTCGCCGTTGGAGGCTATTCTGTCGGCGCCTGTCACAACGACATCTATCATGCCTTTTTTCATAAAATACGAGCACATACCATCCGTTATAAGCGTCACGGGAATGCCGTCTTCTACAAGTTCAAATGTTGTTATGCGCGCGCCCTGCTGTCTGGGGCGGGTTTCATCCGCAAAGACCTGAATGGTGTTGTCATTAGCGTAAGCACTTCTTACAACCCCCAGAGCGGTTCCGTAGCCTACTGTTGCAAGTGCTCCCGCATTACAGTGCGTAAGGATTGTTGCCCCTTTAGGGATTATCTGCGCCCCGAAGTCGCCTATTTTTTTATTGATTTCAATATCTTCATTTTCAAGTTTTATTGCATTTTCAATAAGAGCGTGTGTGATATCTTCTTTTGTGCCGCCTTTATCAATTATTTTTAACTGCTCGTTAAGCGCCCAGCTGAGGTTTACGGCTGTAGGGCGTGAGGAATTTATATACTCAATACCTTTTTTCAGTTCTTCCGTGAAGTTTTTTTCATTTTTCTCAAGAAGTTCAATTGCGCAAAGCGCAGCACCATGTGCTCCCGAGATTCCTATAGCGGGTGCTCCGCGCACTATCATTGTTTTTATGGCATTATACATCTGCTCCGTCGTTTTAATGTCGACTTTTTTGTACTCGTAAGGGATTAAAGTCTGGTCGACCATTCTCGAAACACCTTTCAGGTCGCCTGTTTTAATCCATTCTACGGTTTTTATTTTAGAGTGAAATTCGCTCATTTTGTTTTCCTTTATTCAATGTGTATGTCAATTTCTTCGATGTCTTTCGGTTTTTGTTCAAATTGTGCAAGCAAAAATACCGTTCCCATTGCGGTTGTGGAATTTGTAAGGGCTCCTACTCCCGCTATCATTATTACTATGATAAAAAACAGCCACAGTGAATCAAATGTTACAATATATTGAAGCCCGTATGCATAGTGATAGCCGCTTATAAAGGGCAGGATTTTGTTAACAAGCGGTGCAAATTTAGTGAAGATAAGTGTTAAAGGCGTAAAAATCAAAAAGAAACTTATTGTGGCACAAAATCCGCACAATCCGCCAAGTGCTGCTGCCTGCTGGCTTTCAAGAAAACCTATTTTATTTGTTTTTTTCATAAATAAAATAACTGCAGGCGCGCACAGCAGCGCAAGTGCAAATGCAACAAGACCGATTAAGAAATTAAAAGACCCGAACAGCGCAAGCGCTGCTCCGAATATAAGGCTGTACAAGACGGCTTGTTTTGCAATTAAAGTATTCATAAACGCTCCTTATTTTTGATTTCCAGATTTCTGGCATGGCATATACCGATTGCAATTGAGTCTATGGTGTCATCAAGTTTTGTGTTGGGATTCAACTCAACATATCTTTCAACCATGGATTTTACTTCATCTTTGCTGGCTCTGCCATGACCCGTTAAGACCTGTTTTACGACAATGGGTGTATACTCTCCCGCTTCTATGCCCGATTCCTCAAGTGCCGCAAGAATTACGCCGCGAGCCTGTGCCACGGGGATGATTGTTTTCTGGTTTTTAAAGAAAAAAAGCTGTTCAATAGCCGCGCTCTCAGGGTTAAAGGCGGCACAGATATGCTTTATGTCTTTATAAATTTCCGCAAGTCTTTTTTGATGGGGGAGGTCTTTATCTGTTTGAATGGAGCCGCAGGACAAAAGCGTGTAAGAATCATCCTGTGCTTCAATTATGCTGTATCCCGTAATCCCTATGCCGGGGTCTATTCCTAAAATCCTCATAAAACAATTATATTATGAGGATTTTTGCGGTCAAAAAGTTAATATAAATTAAGCAAAATAAAATGCGACTTGTTGAACAAATCGCATAAGTCAAGAAAGGAATGGTTAGACTATTAACGATAATTATTATTACACAAAAAATATTACTATGCAAATTTCTTAATATATTTTAACGTTTCGTAAACAAAAATGTATAATAAACAAATTGTTGCATAATTTTAAAACAAACGCTAGAATATTATCTATGGATGTAAAATTTGATAAATATTCGCTTATTGTTGACGGTGAAAGAAAATTCTTAAAATCAGGCACACTGCACTACTTTAGAGTGTTTGGCGAAAAAGAGTGGCGCGACAGACTCTCTAAAATGAAAGCGGGCGGTTATAACTGTGTGGATTTATATCTTTGCTGGTCTTTTCATAATCCCAAAAAAGACTTCTGGGATTTTAGAGAGTATAAAGACATCCGCACTCTTTTTAGTGTTGCACGCGATTTAGGTCTTTATATGATTGTACGCCCGGGGCCCTATATTAACGGAGAAATCTCGGCGGGCGGGCTTCCTTACTGGCTTTTAAAAGAAAAAGACGTTATCCCCAGAAACAGAATCGATGGCGATTATGTTTATTCGCCTTCTTATATGAAATACCTGAAAGACTGGTATTGCAAGGTTTTACCCGTTGTAAAAGATTTTGACAATCTGATAGCGGTGCAGATTGAAAACGAATACTCGACAAACGGCGGCGAAAACGAATATATAAAGGAACTTTACGATATTGTACGCTCCTGCGGCATTAATGTTCCCGTATTTCATAATGATGCCTATATTGCGGGACTTTATGCCGATGATGTTGATATCTATGCGTGTGATATTTACCCTTATATTAACCCTAAAACCGATTGGAAAAAAGAAACATACGCTTTTGATACCCTTGATAACCTTGAAGAAGTTATACGCTCCTTTAAGGATGATTCACCGCTTTTTATTATGGAAATGCAGTCGGGCTGGTATGATAAGTGGCTCGGATACGGCTATGAGCGCATAAGAGAGGATATGGGCGAGGAGCATATTAATATTATGACCAAAACTGCGCTCTCGCAAGGGGTTACCATGTTTAACCACTATATGTGTGCAGGCGGAACGAATATCCTTGATATGTCATCGGATGAAGTGTATACAAGCTATGATTTTGCCTCTCCCATCAGCGAACTCGGGGTAATTAAAGATAATTTTAAAAAAGCAAAAGAAATAAATTATTTTCTGGACGGTTTTGACTTTACTCAAACCGAAGCAAAAGATGTTGATTTTGAAATTCCCGCCAACTGTTTTGCAAAAGTAAGAAAAGACCTGACAAATGACTGTGACTGGCTGTTTTTGAGGAATTTTAACACCTGTGAAACAATGATAAACGGTGTTAATATAGACTCTTTTGATATGAAAATTCTCCCCCGCAATTTGAAACTCAGAGCCGTTACCATTGTAAAATCGGGCACTGAGATTTTTACGCGCCTTCAGGACAGCGACAGGGAAGTTGTTTTTGTATTTTCTGATGAGAAAAACTCTATAACAATAGAGGATGAAAACGGGGTGCAAAAGACAATAAGCGCCGACAGAGAGGATTTTGAGGGTTTTTATTTCGGAGCGGATAATGACTGCGGCAAAAAGACATCTATAGTATTTATTACAAGGCAAAGTGCAAAAGACTGCTGGAAGCTAAATAATGCTCTTGTTTTCGGTGCAAAATTTGCATATCCCGACGGCAAAATCGCGCTAGAAAATGAAACTCTCATCAGGACTTTTGACCTTAAAAACGGTTTTGTAGAGCACTGTTTTGCGCCTGATATACAAAACAAGCGGATTAAACTTACGGATTTTGATGTTTATTTTTGCGCAAATGAAATCGAGCACGGGTATGATTATTCAAACTGGAAGAAAATAAAACACAATGAAGACTTTACCCTGCAGGATACTTTCTCCTCGGACGTTTATTCGGAATTTGTCTGGTATAAGGGTAAAATTTCAAATAGAGCACGAGAAATTGCCATAACGGCAAGGCATATTTTTGCAATTTATATTAACGGATATGAAATTCTTAACCGTAACAGCTATAAGCATGACAACCTTGCAACGATTGATGAGCATATAGTTGTGGATGTTGACCCTGCCGTTTACAGCGGTGAAGAAAATGAAATTACCGTGCTTGTGCAAAATCTCGGTTTTGACAGGGGTTTTTCAAATAATATCGGCTCTCCGCGCGGTCTTGTATACTTTAAAACAGATACAAACGAGTACATAGATTGGCGCATAAGAGGCAGAATAACCCTTGATAAAAGAGAGCCGGATGATTCCCAGGCTCCATACCTTGCATGTCTTGAGAAAAGATTTGAAATTCCCGAGGAATATTTCAGGGAAGATGTCTTTGCGCCTTTTGTTCTTGATATGGAGAAAACTCCCTTCAGGCGGGCAACCATATTTTTAAACGATGTAAAAATAGGGCGCTACATCAGACACAATGCTAATCAGTCCAAGTTTTATCTTCCGAAAGAATTTCTTAAAAAAGAGAATGAAATTAAAATTGTAACCTGGGAAAAAAGCCACAGAATTAAAGGGGTTTGGGACTTTAAAAACTATTTAAAAGATGTTATAATAAATATAGAGACCCATAAGGTTTATCAGCTTTTTTAATTAATATCGCAATCTTCGCATACTGAATATAAGGAGTTAAATATGGCTGTTGTTCCCGATTTTTTGATTAAAAGGGTTTACAAAAAGGGTTCTCTGCGCTCATGTGATGAGGGAATTGAGTTTGATTTGAAAAATGTCCTGGGTCCGGGGGTTATCTGCGGACTTGAATATGTTCAAATTAACGATTACAAATTTACAAAAGACGCTATTCGCTTTATTACACAGGGAGTAGAGTTGTTTGCAAATTCCGTAAGCGAAGTTAACCCCATCCGCTTCCGCCTCGGGCAAGAGGGCACAATGCGCCTTATGGAGCAGGTTGAATGCCTTAAAAACGGGGTAAATAAAATAATAATCGAGTTTTTAAATCCCGAAGCGGGCAGAATGAAAATTACTCTTGAGGACAATTTAAATCTTGCCTGAATAAAGAATAGATAAAGAAGATATACAATACTGGACAAAAGATTTTTTTAGGTGTAAAATACTAAAGCTTTAATTAAGAGAAGGTATTTTACATGTTAAAAACTTTATTTGAATTACTGCGACGTAGATTTTGCAAGTTACAGGAGGCTCGCATTTACGTTCGTATTGATTAAAATAAAATAATTGAATATGAAATTTTTAAAGAGCCGCCTTTAACTGACGGCTCTTTTGGTTTAAAATTTTTAACAAATCAGCCCCGCGGGGGCAAAAAATTGTCATCAGATGTGTTAGATAATAAGTGAAGGTAAGTATAAACATGAAAAATATCCGACATACTTTACAAATAAACGGAAGGGTTCAAAAGCTTATGAACCTTATTTGGGGACTATAGGAAATTTGTAAAGGATAAAACTATGTCAAATATGAGCGTAACAACAAAAATCATACAAAAACTGAGCAATAACAGCGGGTCTGTGATTCCGATAGCGGCAAAGGATACATTAAGCAACTGTGCCATTACTTATATTTATAATCAACAGGCTTCAAAAGAGGACGGCAGAGAAAGGGCAATCGAGGAATTTGGCACTGAAGTGCTCTGGATAGGCGGCATACCTTTCTTAAAAAAACTTTTTAACAAAACGGTTTATAAGCTTTTTAAGGCTAATCCGAATTTTGATATAAGAAATCTGAAAAAAAATTCCGAAGGCAAACTTGAAAAACTTGAACTTCTGGTGAAAAACACAAAAGATGCCGGACAGAAGCAGTTCCTTGAAAATGTTTTGAAAAATGAAAATGTTCAAAAACTGTACAAAAGACTGCACGTTGCAAAGTTTATCACGGCAACGGCTGCTACTCTTGCAGGCTTGAGCGGGCTTATAATTTACAAACAAAAAACCACACAAAAGGAGCTTGAAGAAAAGTACAAAAAGAAAATGGAGCTTGCAAACGCCTGCAATAAAGAAATTAAGAAAAGCCCGGTATTTAATATGTTTCAGGGAAGAGGCGCGGAAACTTCTTTTAAGGGCGGCGGTGCAGCTAAATTTTTGTCAGGTTTTATGTACAATCCCGTTATGAATATGTCTATACTTGACGCGGGAATTACCGGAACAAGGCTTGCACTGGGCAGAGAGGGAGAAAGATTTGAAATAGGTTTTAAAGAAGGCTTCCAGATATTATTTATATACTGTCTTGCAAATCCTATCCAGAAAGGACTTGAGTGGGCAAGCGAGAAATTCCTTAAAACCCCTATTAAAAATGAATATCAGCTTTTAAGTGATAAAAATCTTGCCAATTTGCTGCAGGATGAAAATCTTGAACAATCGATAAAAACACTTCTTAATGCAGATGACAAAGGAGTTCTTGAGTACATTTTTGAAAATGACAACAGTCTGACTAAAATGCTTAAAATCTCAGGCGAGATACCCACCCTTAAAGATAAAACAACCATAAACTCACTTGCCGACATTGACGCCGGTGTAATTAAAAAAGGTGTAAAAAATATCGACGAACTTTTAAAAGGGTTCTCCGATTACAAAGGCAAAGACCTTGCGGCATATCTTTCAAAAGCAAAGAATATAAAAGGCGCCTCGGTAATAGCAAATATTCTGATAGGTGCCGCGGCAATAGGAATTTTCCAGCCTATGGCAAATATAATTATGAGAAAGAAGCAAAATAACGGCGAGAGTACAAACCCCGCAATTAAAAAACTCGAGAAAGATATGGAACAAAAGTTTGCATTCAGCGGTGGCAGCGCCGCTAAACCTCAATAAACAGGCGCCTGCCTACGATATTGGGCTTGCCGTTGTAGTACCCCGCAAAATATCCGCCCGTAACGGGTGTGTTTTTGCCGTATGTTTGCGACGAATTAAAACTTGAGCCTAAAAACGGGTTCTGGTCTTGTGCAAAAGGATTGTAGCTTTTTTTGGCGCTGACGGGCGCGCTTTGTGTTGTTTGCATGGATTTTGTAATCATAGAAACAAGATTTGTAAGCATTTCATTCCTTTCACGCGTTTATATATTTTCTATAATGTTTTTTAAAAATTTGTCTATATTTATTTTAGCGAATTATGAAGAAAAAAATAAAATAAAATA
>DVFS01000073.1 GCA_018713115.1 Candidatus Galligastranaerophilus faecipullorum | reverse complement strand
TTCTTTTCTTTTTTAACTTTTTCCTTCTTAACGCTTTCTTTTTCGGTTTTTTTATTTTTTACATAGGGCTTTTTAACCATAAAAGACTGCTCTCTGTCTTTTTGCGTACCGTAAAAAGAAGCGGAAGCTATAGTGCTGAGTTTTGCCTGCTCCTGAATTGATTTTAAATTTGTTTCATAAAAAATAAACTCAAAAAACGTCCTGTCTTTATAATTTGTAATTTTAATCAGACGAAAGGCATTGGGGAAAGTAACAAGCGAAGGGGTGCTCACAAAAACAAGGTTTTTATCCCTGAATATTTTTGTAGCATGGTAATGTCCCGAACAAATAAGAATAGGATTTTTGTATTTGTGCAAAATTTCAAGATATTTATCGGCGTTTTTAATACTGTGGTCTGCACTTACAAAAGGCTCAAGTACAGGATGGTGCTGAAAAATTACAACCACTTTGTCCTGGTTTTGCTCAAGCTCGCTGTCAAGAAACGCAAGCTGCTCGTCATCCAGATATCCGTTTGATGTAACCTCATTTCTTATGACAGGGTCAAGAACAACAATTCTATAGTCCGTCTTTGGCGTAAATGCGTAATAAGTTTTATCGAAAACATAGTTTCCGTTGCACTTTTTGACAAAATCCAGAACTTCTTCTATTCTTAATCCCTGAGAGCATTCAGAAGAATCAAGCGGGCAGACTGCGCTGTCATGATTTCCAAAAGTCAAAAGTGAAGGGCGATTCAAATCGCTTAAAATCGTAAAAAATTCTTTATAATTTTCCATCAGAGGAACATCTACCATATCGCCGGTAAACATTACAAAATCCACGCCAGGAATATTATTTACCGTATCTATTGCATCCTTAAGAAGTTTTTTTGAAGAGGACAGCATTTTATAGGAAGTATCTTCCCCGTCTGAAATGTGTGTATCGCTTATCTGGACAACATTTAAACACATGTTTCTTATGGAAAATGCGCTTGAGGGCGCAAATCCCAAAAGAAAAACAAAAAGTATTAATGCTATATTCCTGACAGCTTGTTTAAATTGCATATTATACCAGTTTTTCAAGTCTTTCAAGCAAAAGTGCATTATCAGCCGCAAAATCTCTGCCGCGAGCTTTTATTGCATAAATTAAGGCAAGCGGAAGATTCAGTGCGTCACCTGATTTAACATTTTGAGCGTAAAATTCTTCAAAATTATCGGGAAGCCTCAGCGTCCAGTTAGGATCACCCGAAGTTCCGGGTTTGTTATACACTTCATTAATTCCAAAGAAATCCGTAAAGAAAATTTGCAGATTTTGCGCGGGCGAAGCAAATATTTCCACAAGTTTTGAAAACGCAAGGAATTTTTCATCAGTATAGAGCTTATGGCGGATTTCATCCTGATTGTCAAAACTTGCAAATAAATCTTCCATAAGATTTCTTACATGCGGATGCATTTTATCGGTGTTAACCATTTGCGACGCCCACATTCTGATGGGCTCATTATCATGCGTTCCGACCATTGCCCAGGAGTTCGGTGTAATATTTTTACAGCGATAGGGATGATCCTCTTCCTCGGCTACAACAAATTGAACAAGTTTCATACCTTGCAGCCCGTATTTTTCCATAACCTTTTCAACAGGATATGTAAGGGTGCCCAAATCCTCTGCCACGATTGCATCTTTATCAAGACCCGCTTTTTGGGCGGAAGCAATAACGATTTTTTCAATCATTGCGCCATAGCTGGCAATTTGCTCTTCACTTAATTGTTTAATCCATTTTTCTTCATCGGGTTTGTATTCTTCATCTATATCATCCATTGCTGCAACAGAGTATTTTTTGAGTTCTTCATGCTGTGGTGAAGAATACAATCTGCCTGCGCCTTCTTCTACTTTGGGGAGTGCGCCCTGTTTGTATACCCACGGATCAATAAGACCTACCGTATGGTCAATTCTTACACCGCCCGGGTTTTCTTTAAACATTTTTAAATAAAGTTTAAATAAAAGTTCGCCCGCAGGGCCCAGGGAACCGTCTTTATTAAAGAGTTTTTCTGGGTCAACAACGCTAAAGCCCCATGCCTGACCGTCTTTAGAAAAATAATCCGGCGGGCAGCCAAGCGACCAGCCTTCTTTAAACAATGCCTGATAAGCCCAGTTGTCACGGTCTGAAAAAGCGACCTGTCTGTCGGCAATAAGTTTAATACCGCGCTCTTTTGCGTATTGAAGAGTTTTTTCACCCTGCGCGGCAACTATAAACTGTTCGAGTTTGTATTTTTCAATTTCGTCTTTATATTTTTTAGAAATCTCTTCAATTCTTTTTTTGGCTTCTTTTTTATCAGCGTCTTTAAAAAGTGTTCTGTCAAGCTCGTTTTGCCACTGGGGCCAGTAGTCGGAATCATTTTCAAGACAGAATGCTTCATATAAAGCGTCGTTATCCAGCCAGAAAGCATTTTCTTTCTTAAATTTATCAAATCTTCTTTTCAATCCCCAGGAAGCTTTCTTTTTAAAGTTCTCATAGACCTCTTTCATAGCAGCGTCGCACCTTTGTATCGCATACACGTAAGACGCTCTGTTTGTGCCTTTTGAGGGATTATTTTCAACTATATTATTTAATGTAGCCTCGCTTAAAAGATGTTCCCACTCCGATGTTGTCAGGTCTTTTAAGTTAATAAAAAGAGGGTTTTTTGAAAAAACCGTTCCGCAGTAAGGAGAGGGGTCAGACATCTTTGTTTTGCCCGCGGGACCTAATTGCAATGCGTTAAAAATTCCGTCCATAAAGTCAAAAACGCGCTTTGCACCGCAAGAATTATATGTGCCAAATCCCGTATTTTCGCCGTCTGACGAGGGGAAACTGACGCCGTGTAAAATAAGGGCAAGATTTTTTTTGCCCAGTGCCTTTAATGCTTCGCTCACTGTTGATTTATATTCTTGCGATAATGCGGAGTTTTCTTTGCACAACATTTTTTAACCTTTCGTTTGTATATAGTATAAGCTAATAACTTGTAAGACCGCGTTTTTGCAAATATTCCCGAACCGTGTTAAGGCTGCTTTGCACTATACGCGTTATTCTGGAGCTTGATAAACCCACCTGCGCGGCTATTTGTTTCACCTGCATATTGCGGTAAAACCTGTACTCGACAATCGTTCTGTCCTTTTGCGGCAGCGTTGCTATTGCTTCCCTTATTATCTTGCCCAGTTCACTGATTTCGGCTTTTTCATCAGGTGTTGCCGAGTTATCTTTTATAAAATCAAAGGGAGAATCGTTATCCGACGATGCCGCAGCAATTGAGTCAATGGATAAAATCGTTTCATAAATGGCTTCACGAACTTTAGTAGGGGAAACATCAAGGCTTGAAGAGTCGTTAACCATTGTTTCTTCCTCTTCTTCGCCCTCTTCGCGCTTGTGTTTAAGCGTATACCACTTGTAACGGTTGCGAAGTTCGTTGCGGATTGCCCACCTTACCGCGGTTGCAATGTAGGATGTATTGTACCTTTGAAGCTGCTCGGGGGTTTTATTTTTAATAAGCGCCTGAATGGCGATAATACCTATAGATACAAGCTCCTCACACTCCACCATATGTGATGGTATACGCCTGTATTCTACCCGTGCTACTTTCTGAATTATATCTATATAGTCATTAAGATTTGATTGCAATGTTGAAGCCATTTTATCCGATTACAATTATCTAAAAGAATTTTACTATCTTTTAGCTTTAAATGCAAATATTACACGTTATTTGTAGGATTAGAATTATCAGGGTTTAAAGCCTGTGTCTTTTTCTTTTTGAGATTATAAACAAAAATAAGGATTTCAGCTACCGCCTTGTATAAATCAGGCGGAATTTCCCTGTCGATATCGACAAAGCGAAATATCGCACGCGCAACGGGCGGATTTTCAATAACGGGTACCCCGTGAAGCTCGGCTATCTCTCTTATTTTCTTTGCGAAAAGCTCGGTACCTTTGGCTACAAGGCGCGGCGACTGCATGGTTTTCTGGTCGTATTTAAGCGCACAGGCGATATGCGTCGGGTTTGTAACAACAAAATCCGCGTCCGGCACCGCATCCATCATCTTTTTCTGCAAAAGCTGCTGGCGTCTTTGCCTGAGTGCCGCTTTTACATGCGGGTCGCCTTCGGTGTTTTTGTATTCATCTTTTACCTCTTTAAAAGACATTTTCTGGTCTTGCAAAAACTTCCACTTTGTAACCCCGTAATCCGCGGCGGCAATTATCAAAAAGGCAATTGTCGCCTTTACGACAAAGTCTACAACGAGTTTGCCGAACTGTATCAAAACCGCAAACTGGTTATCAATCGCAGCAAGCATAATAATATCGGGGAAGTGATCCATATAAACCACATACCCTACAATCCCTAGAATTGCAACTTTGACAATATTTTTAACAAGTTCAAAAAGGGTTTTGGGGCTCATGAGGTTTTTAAAGTATTTTGTGGGATTCAGCTTGTCAAATTTAGGCGACAGAGGCGTCATGGTAAAAAGCGGCCCGACCTGAATTAAATCCCCCATAATACCCACAAACCATGCCAGTGCCAGAATCGGGCCTATAATAAGCACCGTAGGTACAAGGGTTGTAAAAAGAAGATAAGCATAGCCTACTTTTTCAACATGCGCCACGGGAATCTGCTCATAGATAAGCGTAAAAAGCCCCGATATCTGCGACCAGATAAAAGGAGCAAGCGCATAAATTCCGCTAAACATCACAACCAGCCCGATTGCAACCGAAAAGTCTTTCGACTTTACAACCTGACCCTCTTTGCGCGCTTTATTGAGCTTCTGCTGCGAAGCCTCAAACTGCTTATCTTCATCAGCCATAGTTTAATTATACCCTATAATTTATTTAAGGGATTTTTAATATTTTACAAGAGAAGAAACTTTCACACCCGAAGGGAGTTTTTCTCTGCCTTTTAAATCTTCAAGTTCGATTAAAAAAGAAATCCCGACAAGCTCCGCGGTTGAACTTACCAGTTTTGCCGCAGCGGCAGCCGTTCCGCCCGTTGCAAGCAGGTCATCGACTATAAGCACTCTGTCACCCTTTTTAAGTGCGTCTTTGTGAATTTCTATTTTATCCGTTCCATACTCAAGCTCATATTCCTGAGAAATGGTTTCAGCGGGGAGTTTACCGGGTTTTCTGATGGGTATAAAACCGCAGCCCAGTTTGTAAGCAATAGGCATGCCAAAAATAAACCCGCGGGATTCAATGCCTGCAACGTAATCGATTTTTTCACCGACATATTCCTGAGCCATAAGGTCAACTATTTTCTGCATTGTTTTTGGGTCTTTAATGGCCGTTGTAATATCGCGGAAAATTATGCCTTTTTTAGGGAAATCATAAACATCCCTTATCATCTTTTTTATATCTTCCATTTTGCACTCCTTTGTGAACCGTTTTTAATTTTATCAAAAACATGTTTATAGTAAAATCGTTTTATGTCAGAAATAAAAGAAGAACTCAAACAAAAACTCAACAGCATAAAACCCCGCCTCGAAGCAGCGCAAAGGTGTCTTGATTTGGAAGGTTTAAACAAAACTCTTTCGGAACTTGACTCAAAACTTCAGGCACAGAATATCTGGGATGATCAGGAACTTGCTTCAAAACTTCTAAAAGAGCAGAAAGAAACAAAAGCACTGCTTGATAAATTTAAAAGCTGGAGCACTTCTTTTGAAGACGCTAAACTGAGCATTGAACTTGATGATGAAGGGCTTATCGGTGAGAGTTTTGAAAATATAAAAAATCTTGAAAAAGAGCTTGATAAGTTTGATTTAGAGCAAATGCTAAGCGGAGAATACGACAAAAACGATGCAATTTTAACCGTAAACTCGGGTGCAGGCGGCACTGACGCACAGGACTGGGCGCAAATGCTCCTCAGAATGTATATGCGCTGGGCGCAGATTCACAACTACGGCTGTGAACTTCTGGATAAATCCGACGGCGAAGAAGCGGGTATAAAATCCGCAACGATAAAAATCTCGGGCAGGTGGGCTTACGGCTATATTAAAGCCGAAAAAGGCGTGCACAGGCTGGTGAGAATTTCCCCTTTTAACGCTAACGGCAAAAGGCAGACAAGCTTTGCCTCGCTTGAAGTAACACCTGTTATAGAAGACTTTGAAAAGAAAATAACCATTCCTCCCGATGAAATAGAAGTTGAAACAATGCGCTCGGGGGGCGCGGGCGGACAAAACGTAAACAAAGTGGAAACAGCCGTGCGCATTTACCACAAGCCCACGGGAATTGTGGTAAAGTGTCAGCAGGAGCGCTCACAACTTCAAAACAAAGAAACCGCTATGCAAATGCTTGCTTCAAAACTCCTTGCCATAAAACAAGCCGAACATGAACAAAAACTTCAAGGCTTAAAAGGCGAAACCATGGATGTAAACTTCGGCTCTCAAATCCGCTCCTATGTTTTTCACCCCTACAAACTTGTTAAAGACCACAGAACAGGGTATGAAGCAGGTAATGTTGAAGCCGTAATGAACGGCGAGATAGACGGGTTTATTGAAGAGTATTTAAAATTCGGAGAGAAGAAGAATTAAAAAAGCGGGCCTTGAGGCCTCCTTTTTAAAGACTAAGCATTCTTCTTCCGGTTTCATTAACAGTTCTTTTACCGTCTTTTGCGATATTAATAACTTTTTTATAACCTTCGCTGCCATCATCAAAATACTCAACGATTATATCTCTTGAGCCGTCTTTATTTAAAACCGTAGTTTGTTTTGAATAAGGAATATTATTTTTCAAGGTCGTAATAACATTGTTGCCATTTTCAATGCTTTTTTCAGATTTTCTTAATACTCCTCCTTTATGAAACAAATCCCTGGGGTTTGTCATTCTTTCCACTTCTAATATTTCATTTGTTTTTGCATCTCTTAAAAATTTGAAAGACCCCATGTTGCCATAATTATGAAGCATATCACCGGAAACAAGTTTGCACTCAACTATAACATCTTTGCCATCAACAGTTCCCGCATGTTTTGAAATTGTTTCTTTTAATGCTATCGGCTGAGTATTCTCCGCACCTTGTTTTAGTCCTTTTTTAAATACTTGCACTTCAACACGATCGCTATTTTGAGTTATATCGCGCAGATTTTCCACTTTATTCAACAGGGACACATTTTTATTTTCGCTTATATTTCTTACGGCATCCTGCGAAATTCCGTTTACTTTTTTGCCTCTTGTAAGCGCTACGGCAGCTACACCTGCCGCTGCAAGCGCGCCGAGCGCAAGTGCAATTTTGCCTTTGTTATCTTTAATTATTTCTTTTACATCTTTTTTCTCTTGCGGATTGGCAGCAGCCGCATTGTTCACAACACTGCCTTTCATCGGTATTGAATGAACAGAACTTACCTGCATTTTATTTCCTTCCCTTTTTTGGTTTTACATGAATGTTAAAAAATAATAATCAAAAAAATTTGCCGCAAAATCAATACTTTTTTACATATCTTTACAATTATTTAGCCATATTTATAAACATTTAGTTTATTAAACCATTTGACCGTATATTATAAGTTATGATAATGAATTATCAGGAATTAATTAACTCCGGCATTAAAAATTTAAGAAAAAGCAAAAACCTCACCCAGGAAGAATTTGCCGAAAAGATAGATATAAGCATACAGGGGCTTTCAAATATTGAAAGAAACCGCTACCAGCCGACGGCGGAAACAATTGATAAAATATGCAGGGTTTTTAAAATTACGCCCTATGAACTGCTTCTTCCCAAGACAAAAGAAAACGAAGACATTATTAAAAACATATCCCTTATGCTTAAGTCTTGTTCCAAAAGCAAACTCAAAAAGATATATGAAATTATAAATATACTGATTAAATTATAGTTTTTATAGTAAAATACGTTTAAGGATTTAAGGAATAAGAATATGATTAAAGCACAGCGCGGAACAAAGGATATACTGGGCGAAGACACTCTTACATGGCAGAAGATTCAGGATAGTGCAAGAAATATTTTTCAAAGTGCAAATTATCGGGAAATAAGGACGCCGATTTTTGAAGCAACCGAGCTTTTTAAACGCGGGGTGGGCGATTCTACGGATATTGTAAACAAGGAAATGTACACATTTTCAACAGGCGGCAAAGATAAAAACGAAAGTTCTATAACTCTTCGTCCCGAGAATACCGCAGGAGTGGTGCGGGCATATATTGAACACAACATTTCGCGCCAGTCGCCGCCGCAAAAGTTCTGGTACTTCGGTCCGATGTTTCGCTATGAGCGCCCGCAGGCAGGACGCCAGAGACAGTTCCACCAGATAGGAATTGAGCTTTTCGGCGTTGAAAACCCCGCGGCTGATGCAGAAGCCATCCTTATGGCGCAGGAGTTTTTAAAATCCGTCGGCGTAGATAATCTTGAAGTCGAACTTAACACCCTTGGCTGTCCTAAATGCCGCGAGGAGTACAGAAACTCCATAAGAGAAGTCTTAAAACCATACCTTGATGAACTCTGTAATGACTGCAAAATAAGGTATGAAAAAAATCCCTTAAGAATCCTTGACTGCAAAGATGAAAACTGCCAAAAAATCTTTGAACGGGATGAAATTAAAAAAGTAATATTAAATGACTATGTCTGCCCCGAGTGCGCACAGCACTTTGAGCAGGTTAAAAAATATTTAGACGCACTCAATATTAAATATTCAAGAAACAAAATGCTTGTGCGCGGTTTAGACTACTACAACCGCACTGTTTTTGAAATAAAGAGCAATTCGCTGGGCTCTCAAAATGCCGTCTGCGGAGGCGGAAGATATGACGGGCTTGTGCAAATGCTGGGCGGTGCGCCGACCCCTGCCGTCGGCTGGGCGCTGGGAGTCGAAAGGCTTTTTGAACTCATAGAAAAAACACCGGCGCAAAAGCTTGATTATTTTGTGGTTTCAAAATACCCCGAGCATGCCTTAAAGCTTTGCAAAGACCTTAGAGAAAAGGGCAAAACCTGTGATTTTGATATGCAAAACCGCAAATTTGCAAAACAGCTTGAAAAGGCTGCAAGGGTTGCAAATTTTGCAATAATTCTCGGTGAAGAAGAAATAGAAAAAAGTTTTTATACGGTTAAAAACCTCTCAACAGGCACTCAGGAGCAAAAAACTCTGCTTTAGACTTTGCAAAAACTTTCCTTATAAAATAAATATGTAATAATATTCGTAACGGAAGTTTTTTGAGGATGAGTATTATGAAAAAGTATAAAAAAACAGCTTTGACAGCAGCCCTTGCGCTTTTTTTCTGCACGGGCATGACAGGTGCATACGCAATAGTTGAACCGCCAAAAGCACAAACATCTGCAATAAATGAGCAGCTTATTAAAACCTACAAAAAAAATACAAGCGATTATAATGTAATTGAGGCGCTTGAACTTTTAAAAGACACGACAGGTGAGTATTCAAGAAAAGCAATTTTAGGAGAAAACCTTACACAAAAGCCCGTTAAAATAGAGTTTCGCGACCTTGCGGCAATTAACCCCGCTTATGCCAACTTTGACGCACTGGGTTGGAAAAAGAACAAAAAACTCTATATTTATATCAATAAAAAACATCAGGATGCCCCCAAAGAAGCTCTTGCGGCACTCTTGGCACATGAGGCAATACATCAGGATGAACTTAATTCGCTGAATGAAGAAACCTACGCCTGGACGCTTGAGGCTGCCGTATGGACACAGTTGAGCGAGGATAACCCGGGGATTCTAAAAATCTCACATCCGCTTGTAGAGCGCGAAAATGTTATTAAAAAACTTTTTGAAAAAGGCGAGTACACAAATACATACATCAGAAAATTTGTCATTTCAAACAAAGGCTATCAAAACCTGCCCGAAAGGTCGCCGGGGTTTGAAGAAAATCTTTAAAAATCTCCGCCCGCATTTAACGGGCGGTTTTTTTATTTATGCACTGCCTGTTAAATACTTAAGAGGTTTTGTTTCCTGACGCTCTACCCAGACTTGCGCACTTGCATACTCAAATTCACCCTGAGAAATAACTTCTTTTGTATGAACGGCATACGGAATATCGATAAAACTTATGGCATCGAGTTTTTCAACGTAAAACTCTTTTGAGCCGCAGTTGGTGCAGAATTTTTCCTTCGGCAGTATTTCGCCGAAATACACTTTAGCCTCACGTTTGACTTCGCAGCAGGAGCAGCGCACGATATAAAAATATTTCTTTAAATACGCCCCGCAATCAGGGCAATATCCTTCATTTGTGCTTACAAGCGCATGTGTATGCGCACAGGAGGATTTTCTTAAAAACAAATCAAATAAACTTTTCATAGTTTGTTTTTAAGGTTTTAGCATACAAAGTCAACTATTTATTTAAAGAAACAAATTCATCCCTGCCGGTTTTTTCACTGCGCGCAAGCTTTATAATAAATAAACGCCACAGTCTTTTTAAAAAACGGATAATTCTGTCAAATAGCGGCAAATTGCCTTTGTCTTCAAGCTCATCTATTTCAACGGATTTTTCAAAGCAGTCCTCTTCTTCCGAATCCACAAATTTTATTGCCTCATCGGAATTTTCACGCATAAAATAACCCAGGTTTCCGCCGCCGCCGTTGTTCATCATATTCTGGGCTTCCTGAATTACGGGTTTATTTGAAGGACCGTTAATATTGAATGACATATCCGTGCACTCTTAATTAAACTTTACAATCCTATTATACATTATTTTTTACATTTGTAGTACATGTATGTTAAGTTTTATTAAAATTTACCGAGAGAATACGCGAGTTTAATTGCTTCAATCATGCTTGAAGGGTCTGCTATTCCCATGCCTGCAATGTCATAAGCCGTACCGCAGGACGGAGATGTGCGGATAACATCAAGTCCTATTGAGGTATTTACGGTTTTATCAAAACAAAGTGCCTTAACAGGGCATAACCCCTGATCGTGGTAGCAGGCAATAATAGCGTCGTAATCTTGTTTTTCGCCTTTTATGTATTTTTTTCCGGCGTGCGCAAACAAGGCGTCCGCACTTATCGGGTTTGTAATATCAACTCCTCTGCCTCTAAGTTTTTGTGCCGTCGGAATCATAATTTCAATCTCTTCACGCCCGAGCATTCCTCCTTCGCCGGCATGCGGGTTAAGCGCACACAGTGCAATTTTAGGGCTGCTTACGGCGCAATTTTTTACAAGGAAATCATTGAGCCTGAGAACCTTTTCCTCCATCATACGCGGCTCGATTTTTACATCTTTAAGCGCAAGGTGTCTTGTCAGGAGCATTACCCTGAAATCGCCTGCGATAAAGAGCATTTCAGGCTCTTTATTAAAAAATTTCTTTAAAACCTCAGTCTGACCCGAGAAATTATACCCTGCTTCAAGGAGTGCACTTTTTGACACGGGAGCTGTGACAATTGCGCCGATATTGCCCGACTTTGCCAGCTCTGCGGCTTTTTTCAGGGAATTGTAGCAAAACTCTCCGTTTATACTGTCGTCAAGCTCAACGGTGTCGTATACATCGGCGACCTTTCTGCCGATAATCAACACTTCGCGCGGTGCAAGATTTAGAAAATCCAGCGCTTTTTTTGTAATTTCTTCGCCGATACCTTTTGTATCGCCGGTAGTTATTGCAATTTTATAAGTTTTCATGGTGTTCAAAATACTGAATTATCTCAATCAGTGTGGAACTTGTACCTAAATTTCCCGACTTTGTAACAACAAGCTGCGCGCTTGAATCCATGCAAAGAGGGATTGCAGGCAAAATAGCGTCCGCCACCTGTAAATATCTTGAGTCTATTGCAGCACAGCAGGCACGCGAGGTTTCCCCGCCTATGGTAATTAATATAAATTCCGCCTGTTTTTTAATTTCTGCCGCAAGTTCCGCCAGATATTGAGTAATTTTCCTGGAAAGCGCTTCTTTTGTAATGCCTTCATCGATAAGCAGATTCTTGCCTTCTTCGGTTTTTGCCTCTTCCAGAACATTGCACACATGGATTGCAACTATGTTGTCCTGCACGAGATTATCAATCACGCGCTTTATAACGTTTTCGCAAACACCGCCTATTATATCCTTTAAAGTAAGGCAGATAAAATAAGACTTGCCTGAATAGTCATCATCATTTTCAAGTTTTTGAATCTGCAGTGCGCTCACTGTTGTTGCAGATCCCGACAAAATAAGTTTAGGCAGACGCGGCACGGTTTTTGTTGCTTTATTCACCTTCATCTCTCCGAGCCACAAAGGCGCCAGCGCCTGTGCGAGTCCTGCCGAACCGCAGGGCAGAATATCATAGGGTGATTTTTGCATAGCGAGCACAATTTGTTCAAAATCAACCGTTGAAACACAGTCCGTAACGATAATTTTCTTTCCCGCTTCAATCAGTTCGGTAATCTTCTGCGCAATGGGAAGCGCACCTTTTGCAATTACGTTAAGTTCAATTGAGCCCACCATATTTTTTGCGTTATCGCCCAATTGTTTTTTAAGAATATCGGGCACATAAGACTCATATATCGGCGCTCCGGGGTCACGCGCAGCGTCGGTGCGCTCGATAGGAACACCTTTTGAAAGCTGGTAGCCGCCTATTGTGATTCTGCCCTCCTGAACAAACGCCGGAGCTACAATTGCGGCGTCTTTTCCCGTTGCTTCAAGCGCGGCAAAGATTTCATATGTAATATTGCCGCGAAGTGTGGAGTCAATTTTCTTGTAAAAATGCTCAACATTCAGTTTGTCTTTTAAAACCAGAACGCTTTCATAGACAGCCTTTGCTGCGTCATTTTTATCTATATTTCTGGACTCTGTTGAAATAGCCCAGGTGCCGACATTTACATGGTTTTGAAGCTCTTCGTTGTATCCCAGAAGAATCTCCGTGTTTGAACCTTTCAGAAAAAACTGCAAGGCGGTATCATTTGCACCGGTCAAATCATCGGCTATTATACCAATCGTACTGGATAAAATCATTGTTAATTCTCGTCTTTTTTAGAACCCATCAATCGCACATTGGTACCGCGGATAAGATATCTTTCAGCCTGTTCGCCATCCGGTGTCTGCCATTTATTCACGGCAAGCCTGCCTTCAACACCAACCAGACGTCCTTTTTTGACCCATTCGCCTGCTATTTCCGCCTGTTTGTCCCACAGGTCAATATTAAACCAGTCGGTTGTTTCTTCTTTTGTGCGGGCATTCCAGCGGTTTACCGCAACTGAAAATGTTGTGCGCACCTTTCCGCTTTCAAAATATTTCATCTCGGGATCCTGCCCCACTCTGCCAACGATTACAACCGAATTTACCATATAAAATAACCTTTCAAAATTCTTTTGAAACGATTATAGTACGAATAAAAATCATGCGCAAATCAAGTTAATCGGCTTTAGTTATGGTTATAGTTTTCTTATTGACATCCAAAACCATATTTACCATATTATTGCCGCTTCCTTCGGTATAATCAAGCCCCATAATCTGCATCCAGTGCTTAGGAAAAATAACAGAGGTGCTCGCTTTTCCAGATTTTATTATTTTCTTTGTATCCTTAAGTTTGGTCATAAAAAAATTATCTCAAATTTACTACTAAAAATGCATTAATAAAAAGTGTAATAACGCATTATTTACAAATATAATTACTTATGTTATTACATGTATAATGTTTTTATATTTACAAGGAAATTTCTAAATGAACGCGGAAGAAAAAATTGAATTTGCCAAAAAACAGATAAGCCTTGCTCTGGAAGAGAGTTGCAGACCGCAGGGATTAATGAATATACAATTTATACTGATAAATTTATTATTAACTCTGGAAGATGCAAAATGTTTCGGAGAGGACAGCGAAACAATTAGTAACAACATGATGGATTTTGTTAAGAATTATTTAGATAATCACAAAGACGAGTCTGTCTAAATCTCGCTCACTACCTGGTCGCGGCCGTTTTGTTTGGCTTTATACAGGCATTTATCGGCAAACTCTATCAGCTCCTGCGGATTGTTTCCGTTATCGGGCATGGCGGCAACTCCGACACTTATTGTGACATTAGCCCAATTTCCGTCTGCAAGTTCAAATTTACGCTCTCTTATGGCGCTCCATACTTTTTTTGCAGTCGTTACGGCGTCGTCTTTTTTTGTATTGGTTAAAATTATCGCCATTTCTTCTCCGCCGTAGCGACAGGGAATATCGCTTGTTCTTATATTTTTCTTGATGGTCTGCGCCACCTGCCTTAAAACGGCATCCCCGCTCTGGTGTCCGTGTTTGTCATTAAATTTTTTAAAGAAATCAATGTCTATCAAAATAAGCGAAAAGCTTCCGCCGTAGCGCGACACATTACCCACATTCATAATCATTTGCTCCTGAAAATATCTGTGGTTGTACATTTCGGTCAAACCGTCGGTTACGGCGAGTTTATAGGTATGTTCATAGTCCTTTGATTTTAAAAGATATTTTGTAATATATGCCGCAATAAAAATAAGCGTTGCCGAAAACAGCGGCAGAACAATTCCCAGCCACAGATTAAAGTATTCCATTGCAATTACGGTAATAATAAGATACAAAACCACAATCGCAAGCGAACAGAGGACAGAATACGGCACCGACTCGAGTTTTAAAATACAAAAACCTATGAGCACGCAAAGCACCAGAGCTATTGTAATATCAACCTTAAAACTTGCATGTGTGATGAAACTGTTGTCAAGAATGTTATTTAAAAATGTCGCGTGGGTTTCAACACCGGGGTACATAAAAGATACCGGAGTGCTTTTAATATCCGCAAGAGCAGTTACCGTCGTGCCTATGTAGATGACTTTATTTTCAAATTTTTCTTTGAGAAAAGCGATATCATTGCGGTTTATGGCATCATCCACCTGCCACAAACCAATATGTTCAAAAGTCCCCTCTTTGCCGTACCAGTTTATTGTTGCCCTGCCGTCAGGATTCAGGGGGATTTTATACTTAGCACCCATATGAATAATATTGTTTTTAACATAAATATCACGAGGGTTAATATTAAGATATTTAAGTGCTATGGCCGTGGTAAGGTTAGGATAGTATGCGTCTTTGTAATAAAACATAGGCGCAATGTATCTTATAATCCCGTCATCATCGCGTGTTACGTTAATAAAGCCAAAGTTTGAAGTAACAGCCAAAAGCTCATCCATGGCTTTTCTACAGTTTGAAAAGTGCAGAAGCGGACTGTTTTTAATTATTTCTCCGTTTTTAACGTTAATTTCCAACCCGTCGGGCAATTCGGGCGCAAGCCTTATTTGCGGCGGGTAATTATCAAAATTCATTGAAAGATATACATTGTTATTGTTTTTTACCGCTTCAATGAGTTTTAAATCGCCCTCATCAAGCGCTCCGAGTCTTTTTGTAAAAAGCAGGTCAAATGCTATAAACTCGGGGCTGGCTTTTTCAAGCCCGTTTATAAGTTTCGCCCAGAAACTTCTGGGCACAGGCCATGTGCCGAAATTTTCGGTTATGTATTCATAACTCGGGTCATCAACCGCAATTATAACTATATCTTTATTGTTTTTTTTGTGAGGGAGTATAAGATTCTGCCTTATATCAAAGGTTTTAAACTCCATACCGCCCATAAACTTGCCAAAAGCATTAAACCTGCCTGCGTACAGCAAAAAACCGAAAACAAGTATAAACATAAGGCTGTACACAAAAATATCAAGGATTTTTTTCTTTTTATTCATAGAGGATTCCAAAGTATTCTAACTTGTCAATTATATCATATACGGGGTTTTCATTTTTAAAGGCGATTTTAATGCCAAAAGATGACAAAACATCCGTAAGGCTCCTGTCATAAGAGTCAAAACCCGTATTCGCATTTGAAATAAATTTAAGAAGATATTTCTCATTTAAGTTTGACAACATACTAAAATTCTCTTACACAATGGGGAAAATTAAATCAATCATAAGAACAGTATTAACACCTTAAAATTACACCGATTATAGGATTTATAGAGGTTTTTAGGAGCCTGCAAGCACTACGGTGAAATCTTTTGCAGCTTTATTAAAGCCCACAGGGTCATACACTGTCTGTTTTTCTTTCATTTCAGGTATTGTTTTTTTAAGCGAATCAATCGTATCGCCGGAAACGTCAAGATTATGAATTGCTATATGATCATGAGTCAATCTGGAACGGTTTTGCATTTTTACAATTGCACCGCTCTGCTCAAGATGTGTCTTAAGTTCTCGTGCAACAGCTTCTCTTGAGGGCGTATAAAGTATTCCGACACTGAGTGCCTCGGTAAGCGGTGCCGGCTTATCTCTGTATACAAGTTTATTTATAATTTCCTGAGTCTTATCCGGATCTAAAATCCAATAGCTTACAATTCCTTTTGTAGAAGGAGTCCCGGGAAGAGTTGCAACCTGAATAGACGATGTATCAACACTTTTCACCATTGCTGCATATTGCGAAAGCTCATACACCGAAAGGTCTGTTTTAATGTATTTTGGCATTACCTTTAGCACTTCAGGAAGCTTTACAAGCACGGAAGGTTCTTTGAGTCTTGCCATAAGAGCATTAAAGAACCACTGCTGGCGTCTTATGCGGCCGATATCACCCAGTGCGTCTTTTCTGAACCTTAAATACCCTTCTGCCTGCTCGCCGTTTAAAACATGCTCACCCTGTGTAAGCTCGATATGCAGCCCTGCGGTTGAGTCATGGTAGTACATGTCTTTTTCAATATAGATGGGCAGACCGCCTATTGTATCTATAAATTTAATCAAACCTTCATTGCTTAGTGCTATGTAATGGTCAATTCTGACTCCGAAAGTTTCTTCAACCGTTTTAACGGACAAATCCGGGCCGCCGTATGCAAACGCATGGTTTATTTTATCAGGCTTGTTTCTGTTTGCTATATAGACTTTTGAATCCCTCGGGATAGAGATAATATTAATGTCTTTTCCGTACGGTGCAATACTTATAAGAAGCATAGCGTCGGAACGATTTCCCTTAAAGGGGTCTTGGGCATTTGAAACAACATCCACACCCATAAATAAAATATTCTGGCGTCTGGGCGAAAACGGGAGATTAAACTCAACCCTGCCGGCTTTTGAACCCGTAACAGATGCAATCAGGTCTGACACCGCATTTTTGACATCACTCCTGTATGCAAATGCCGCAAGTGAAGTCAAAACTATGAGAGTTATCAAAAAAGAGCGCAAAAAACTGCCTGCTCCGTTTGTTTTTCTTCTTCTCTTCGGCATTCTCGGCAACGGCTTATTATATGTGTTAACGGGTTTTTCTAGCATTTTATTCATGGTTGTTTCTTTAGTATTTTGTATGTATTGTACTTTAAAAAAAATAAAATTTTAAACTTGTTGCAAATAAAACTAAATAAATGTTAACATTTTATTGCAGGGGGTTTCAACTAAGGGAAATGTATTACATGAAAAGTTTAATAAAAAATAAAACATTAAAATCATCTATAAGTGTGATTCTTATATTATTTTTTAGTATTTTTTTTCAAGATGTGCAGAGTGCGGAAATATTAAGTGATAAAGAGATTTTAGATATCAAAAACGAAGCGTTTGCACTATATAGCACCGACAACAAAGAAGAAGCTCTTGAACTTATAAACAGAATCCCCCAAAACAGGCGCGATGAGGATGTTTTTGTTGTCCTTGGAAATATTTATGACGATATGGGGAAAAGAGGCACGGCAATAGAAAACTACAACAAAGCCGCAGTGATAAGCAGCAAAGCTTATAAAGCGTACTACAATATCGGCTGTATACTCCTGAAAAAGAAATCATACGCCCTTGCAAAGAAAAATTTTAACCTGAGCATTAAAAGCAACAGGGAATTCCCGTATTCATACTACAACCTTGCAAGCTGCTACATTGCAGAGGAAAATTATTCAAAGGCAAAAAAATATTTAATTAAAGCAATAGCACTGAAGGCTGACGAGAAAGATTTTTACATAAACCTTGCTTACTGCTATAAAATGCTCGGAGATGAAAAAGCGGCGGCAAAAATAGTCGATTCGCTTAATGCGCTTAAAACTTCGACTTAATTTCAAAAGTCATTTTCATAAAATCAAGACCCTGATAATCCGGGAATTTCTTTTTAATTTTATTGTAGATTCGAAGCGCATTTTCACTGTCTCCGAGTTTGTCGTAAGTAAGCGCAAGGTTTGAATAATACTTCGGAAACTGCGTAGGGTTAAGCTTTATTGCCTTTTTAAAAAATTTAACCGCTCTTTCCCAGTCTTCCACTGCATAAAAAATAAGCCCCATCTGATTATTCGCCCTGTGTGAGCGCTCCTGCAGCCTGAGCGCCTCCTCGCAGTATTTTTGCGAGTTTTCCCACTGCGCAAGGCTTGCATGGCATATTGAAAGCGCATAGTTAGCATCATAACTTTTTTTATCGGCTTCAAGAACTTTTTTAAACTCTTCTATGGCATCTTCTATTCTGTTTTTGGAAAAATAAATACATCCTATATTATATATAGTATCCAAATCCGCAGGACAAAGACACGATGCCGTCTTATAAAGCTCAAGCGCTTTTATATCCTCTCCGAGATTCTGATAGCACAATGCCATATTATAGGCAATTTTGTAATTGCGGGGTTCAAGTTTTTTTGCACGCTCAAAAAGCTCAAGAGCGCGCTTGTAATTTTTCTTTTTATAGTAATCAAGAGCGCTGTTGTAAAGTTTTTTCCAATTGTTTAGAATATTAATCTTGAACATATTTTTTATTGTATAATAATCCTATGGATAAACAAACTCTTATGGAATTATATTCGTCGGAGCTAAACACATTGCTTGCTCTGGCAAAGGAAAAGACAAAAAACGAGGTCGAGTTTTGCTCCCTTATCAGCGCAAGAACGGGGAAATGCGGCGAGGGATGTAAATACTGCGCACAAAGCTCTTATTACATGACTAATATTCCCACTCATCCGCTTGTTGAAACATCAAAAGTCATAAAAGTTGCGCGCGAAGCCAAAAAAAACGGTGCAACAAGGTTTGCAATCGTAACATCGGGCAGAGGCCCTCTGGATGAGGATATGCCGCGCTTTTGCGAGATGATATCGGAAATTAACAAACTCGGACTTAAAAGCTGTGCTTCAATAGGAATTTTAAAAGACGGTCAGGCGCAAATGCTCAAAAAAGCAGGGCTTGTAAGATTCCATCACAATATTAACACCTGCCGTTCATACCACCCCTCAATAACCCATACTCATACTTACGAAGACAGACTTGATACAATAAGAAAAGTTAAAGAAGCCGGCATTGAGCTTTGCTGCGGTGTAATTATAGGTATGGGCGAAAGTATTGAACAAAGGGTTGAAATGGCGCTTGAACTTGCGCAAATCAAGCCCGAGTCAATTCCTTTTAACATCTTAACCCCTATAAAGGGCACTCCTTTTGAAAATTACGGAGATAAAATTGATGAAGAAAACATTTTAAGAACCGCAGCGATTTTTAAAATTGCAAACCCTGATTCTATAGTCAGGTTTGCAGGAGGGAGAAAGGCAAGGCTTTCAAAAGAAAATATGGAACTCGCCCTTGAAAATTGCGTTGAGGGAATATTAATAGGAAATTACCTCACAACAACAGGAATTACACCTGAAGAAGACAGGCAAACTCTTGAAAAACTGGGGAAGGCGCTGAGTGTTTGATTACATCAAAGGTATTTTAATATCAAAAAACCAACCCTTCGCGGTTGTTGAAAACAACGGCATAGGATATGGCATTTTATGCAATGCAAGAACCCTGTCGCTGCTGGGAGATGAGGGTAAAGAGATAAAAATCTACACAAAACTCATCCACAAAGAAGACTCCATGACCCTTTGCGGTTTTTGCCACAGAGAGGACAGGACGATTTTTGATATTTTAACCTCGGTATCAGGCATAGGTACAAAAGTCGCTATGTGCCTTCTGGATGAATTTTCAGGCTCGGAACTTATAGGTGCGGTTATTGATGAAGACTATAAACTAATCTCGCGCACAAAAGGCGTGGGTGCAAAGATGGCACAAAAAATCATCCTTGAACTTAAAGATAAACTCACAAGCCTCAACGTAACTTCCGAGATTACCGCAGGCAAGATAAATGAAATATCAAAAAATATTTCAAAAGAAACAATTCTTGAAGTACAAACCGTACTGCAGTCTTTAGGCTACAGTTCACAGGAATACACGGGTGCGCTTGAAATCAGCGCCAAAAACTCCCCCAAAGACGACGCACAGGAAATCTTAAGACAAACACTTCAGATATTATCAACTCAACAATAAGGATAGAATATGGCAGAAAAGAAATTAAAAGTGCTTTTTGCAAGCGCGGAAGTAACACCCTTTTCAAAAGTGGGCGGGCTGGCTGACGTTGTAGGCGAACTGCCCCGCTATCTTGAAAAAGAAAACTGTGAAATTGCAATCTTTACCCCGTTGTATGGCTGTATAGACGAACAAAAATGGGGCATAAAAGAACTTGAAAACTCGGAACTTCAAATAGATATGGGACATGCCCGCCACATTTTCAAGCTTAAAATGTGCAAACTGCCCGGATCAAAAAACGTAAACGTATTTTTTGTAGACAACCCGAAATACTTTTCCTGCTTCAATGTCGTATACCCGCAATGGGTGGATGAAATGTATGAACAGCAGCGCTACGTTTCCTTTTCGCTTGCGGTTCTTGAGTATGCTAAACTCCTTAACTTCCGTCCCGACATAATCCACGCCAACGACTGGCACACGGCGATGCTGCCCGTTTATATCAAACACAACTATAAATTTGACGAATTTTATTCAAATACCAGAACCGTCTTTGCAATCCACAACCTTGCCTATCAGGGCTCCTGCGACAAGGCAATTATCGACTTTGCAAACATGCGCTGGGACTGCGTCTACAATGACCAATGCGTCGAGCACTACGGCAGGGTAAACTGGGTAAAAGGCGCCATATACTGTGCCGACAAAATCGTTACCGTATCCCCGCGCTATGCGGCTGAAATCCTCGGCGGCGAATTCGGGGAAGGCATGGACTACACCCTTCGCGGTCAGACATACAAACTATGCGGTATTTTAAACGGCACGGATTACGACAAAAAAGATTTTAACCCGAAATTAAAACCCGGATTTAAAGCGGAAGTGCAAAAAATGTTCGGACTTCCGCAAAACCCTGACAGGCCGCTTATTGCAATGATTTCACGACTCGTATATCAAAAAGGGCTCTCACTTGTCGACTTTGCAAAATTCGATCTTATGAACCTCCCTGCCGATTTTGTATTTTTAGGCACGGGTGAATACGGTTTTGAAAATATGCTTATCTGGGTGTCTAATAACTCCTCTAATATGCGCGCCTGGATTGACTTTAAAGCTGATTTATCGCAAACAATATACAAAGGCGCGGATATGTTCCTTATGCCCTCGCTTTTTGAGCCCTGCGGCATATCGCAAATGATAGCTATGAAATACGGCACCGTGCCTATCGTGCGCGCGGTCGGCGGACTTGACGATACGGTTATTTCATACCCCAACGAAAAAGCAAACGGCTTTAAATTCCTCACCTACGACGCACGCTCAATGGTGGATGAAATTAAAAACGCAATCTGGACATATATAGACAGAAGAGACGAATTTAATAAAATCGTCAAAAACGCCATAGCGTCAAAGTTCACCTGGGAAGAAAGCGCCGTTAAATATAAACTCCTCTACCTTGATGCGCTCGGCAGAAAGTAAACAAAAGTCTAAAGTCTGATTACCCTTTTATCGGATAACAAAAAAATTCGCAAAGTTTAAACTTAAAGCATTATGTACGAATTTTTAAAAAGTTTATCCGATAAATCAGGCTGCCAGAGTATGGGCATATGCTCAATCGACCCCACGGTAAGCGCCATAGAAGAACTCTTGCTCTCTCAAATCCGTGAGATAAGTTTTTATATAATAAAACTCCGCGAACTGGGTTTGAAAAACAAAGAAATAGAAAACAGGCTCATAAAAGGTCTTTCCATCATAATGGTTAATACAAGCTTTGATAAAGAAGACTTTATAAACTTCCTTGAAACCCTGTGTGCAGACAAAAAATCCGCCAAAGAAAGATATGTGGCGCACTGCCGTGCAAACCACCTTTCCTGCGAGCTTATCGATTCGGATTATGATATTTCAAAAATAAAATCCATAAACGAAATGATTGAAATCGGCGAAACAAAAATGCAAAACAAATACCGCGGTGTTTCCCCCGACAAAGCCCGCCTGTTTGAACTAATCACCGTTTTTGCAAAAACAAGCGCCATAATTCTTGAACTCCTAAAAAAGGTAAAAGAAGACACCTCGGACTTTGACTTTGAAACAATAAGATTCTTCGCCCTTACAAATTCGCTCTCCACAAGGGTGGAAAAACTAAAAAGGCGCATTCTGGAGTTTTCAAAAACGGGCTATCAAATCCTGAGCGAGACAAATTCCGCTTACGAAAAACACTTCGGCAAAAGAGAATCCGCAAAAGTCCTGCTCAGCGCGCTTGAGGGTAAAGCAATCCTTGTAAGCGGCCCCGACCTGTGCGAACTTGAAAAACTCCTCGATACCATAGGCGAAAGAGAAATAAATGTCTACACAAATTCTTCTATGTTTATCGCGCATACCTATCCTGAATTTAAAAAATACAAAAACCTGAAAGGCAATCTGGGTACATCCGACACACAGTCAGACTTTGCAAATTTCCCGGGAGCAATACTTATAACACGGAACTTCACCCACAAAATCGATTCCCTTCTTCGCGGGACAATGTATTCAAACAAAGTAATTGCACCAAACAGAGTTTTTAAAATAAAAAATGATGACTACGAACCCCTCATTGAAGCCGCGCTGAAACTTGAAGGCTTCAGAGAAAACGAAAAGAAAAAATACCTTGAAATCAAACGCAGTTTTGACAAAATCGAACAAACCTTAAACGAGCTTCAGAATAAAAGCGTGGTCATTGTCGTCGGAGAAAACTCTAACACCGGTGACATTCAGGAATTCGGAGGCAAAAAAATCATAAACCTTGACTGCCCGATTGAATCCGACCTCCTGCTGTTTACACTTGAAAAATGCAAAAACCTCAACATCAAAGTTGACCTGTTTTTTACATCCTGCTCCATAAGCGCCATAAATATACTCATGTCGGTGCTTTTTATGGAACTTGAAAACATCTTTTTTGTTAACTGTTCATCCTCTCTTATAAGCCCCCATGTCCTTGAGGCGCTGGAAAAAGACTTTAACGTTAAAATTATTCGCTGACTTTTTCAACTATTTTAAACTCATAACCCAAAAAATCCAAAACTTCCTGCACGGTTTCAAAACGTATTCTTTTCTTTGAAAGCATGACGGAAAAATTACTTGACGCGGGCATATCAAAGCCCGCTTCTTTCATCTTTACAAGCAGTTTCCTCATGGACAATCCGCGCTTTAAAAGCAGTATTTGAATCTCTTGTTTGATATTTAACATAATATCAATGCTACCTATATTTATAACAATTGACAATTTTACAAACTATTGCTATACATGTTATATTATTGCTATGTTATAAATAACAAATATTAAGGAAAAAGATATTATGCAAAAGAGGGATACGAATGGCTTCACTTTAGCTGAACTTCTGACAGCTGTGCTTGTAATATCAATAATCATGGTGGCACTTGCCCCTGTTATTACAAAACGTATGAAAGACACCATGTCCGTTCAAACCGACAACAAAAAAGGGTTAGAAGTCTATACTAACCCCGGGACTTATACTTTTGATGTGCCGATTGGTATAAATACTTTATTCCTTCAAGGCTCAGGCGGAGGAGGAGGCGGTGCAGGTTCAACATACGTTGAAAAAACCGTTAATTTTACATCATCCGCAACTTGGACTGTACCGACGGGTGTAAATCAAATCACCTTTACTGCCATAGGCTCAGGCGGAGGCGGGGGAGGCGCAAACGGAAAAGAGGAAACAGATAACTGCAAACTTGCTAAAGATAAAAAAACAAACCTTAATTTTTCATATCCTGTAAAAGAAGTAATACGCGGAAATAGTGACGAACGGGACATTTGCGTAATTGCCGAAAATATGATTAATACAAATGAAGGCGTTATGCTAACTGCCGGAAACAACAAAAATGCAGGAGAAACTTGTGCAAGTGGAACTAATTCATGTTGCTGGATAACAACAGGCGCTTCAAAGTGCTCCAGCCCGGTAAATAGCCATACATGTTATACCGAGGTAAATGTTGACGGTGTTTTGCACTCAGGAAAAGATGCACCCGTATGCACACGTATGGCGGCAAATAATATCTGCCAATGGGTTGGCACAGGAGGTAATGCAACGATTCAAAGCTCGTATCTTCTGTTTAGCGACAAAGTTGCACAAAAAATGATAGACGGTGATTTTGAATATTATGCAAAACTTCTAAATTTTACAACATATTGTTCTACTTCCGCAGTTGCTGCAAATAATTGTGCAAAATTTGTTCCGTTATCAGGTGTGACTTCAAAATGCAAAAATCAAGGCGGCTCAGCCCAATGCAGACCGGGATATTATCACTTACGTGACGATGAAAATTCACCAACACTGGTTCTTGCTACTTACTCGGCTACTTCAAGGGAAGTAATGAACATGTCAAGCGGAGTATCAGAGGCAAATTCGGTGCGCTGTTATAAGGTTCTTAACCGCATGACTCGTTATTCAGGCTCCGGCGGCTCTTCAGGCGCCGTATTAGAAAAAACAATAAACGTCCTGCCTAACGACACCTTTGAAA
>DVFS01000072.1 GCA_018713115.1 Candidatus Galligastranaerophilus faecipullorum | reverse complement strand
AAGCCGCAAAATATTTTGCGGCTTTGTTATAAAAATTATTTTACTATTCTCAATGAGGTTTTATGTGCATGTTTTTTGCTGTAAATTTCACATATTCTGCCTGCAAGTGATTTTGTTGTGTCTGAATGTGGTTTTCTTGCGATGTATTTTTTATAATATCTTATTGCGCTTGAAAATTTATTCATTTTGTCAAAACATATGCCAAGACCGAGATTTGCCCTGTAGTATGCGGGGTTTATTTTTAAAATTTTATAAAAGAGATAAGAAGCTTCGCGGTATTCTTCAAGTGTAATGTGAAGTCCCGCTTTATGGTTGTATGCGGGTATATAGCGCGGATTTTCTTCTATAATTTTTTGATAAATGCCTAGCGCCAT
Source organism: Candidatus Galligastranaerophilus faecipullorum (assembly GCA_018713115.1). Lineage (GTDB taxonomy): Bacteria > Cyanobacteriota > Vampirovibrionia > Gastranaerophilales > Gastranaerophilaceae > Galligastranaerophilus > Galligastranaerophilus faecipullorum. Next base: position 2,381 of record DVFS01000072.1, on the reverse strand, counting down.
ATCGTACTCATCCATTAACTCATGAGAGATGGCAAGTTGTATCTGTGCATTTATATTTGACGGGTTTAATCTTATGGTGCGTATAAAGTTTTTTCTTGCTTCATCGGAATTTGCGTTTAAAAGGTGATTAAGCCCGAGTTCATAATATATTTCCGAGTCAAAACGGCTCATTGTCCTTGCCTTTACAAGATGGTTTATCGCCTTGTCATAGCATTTTATTTTCTTGTATGCCTTGGAAACTTCTTTATATACCAGTGTGTCGGGTTTGGTAAAAATCATCGACATAAGGTATTCTTTAATAGCCTGCCTGTAGTTTTTCTTATGCATAAATTTTCTTGCAAGCTTAAAATGCTCGCATTCGCGATTGTTTACAGGCTGTAAAAATTTTTCAAACTTTTCTTCGCTGCTGGTAAATTTTATACCCATAATTAAACATATATCCCTTGAGTATATGTTTAGTGTATGTTTATTTAAGAAAAAATAGATTAACCTTTCGGTTTAAATTTTATTATCTAAAGATTTATTTTTGTTATAATTTTAAAAAATCATACAAGGAGGCTGGATTTGGATATTTTGAATTTTTTAGAGTCGCTGAGATGGGGAGTGATTTTAAATATAGTATTTACGGTTCTATTTTTGATTGTTGCGCTTCGTCTTGTAAAAACCTTTATGTTTCGTCTTTTCGAAAGAATTAAAAAACGCGCCCGCGATTCTGAAAGTACAAAAAACTTCGACACACTCCGCGTTATTTTGATTCATGGTATAAATTTTATAATTTTTATTTTTGCGGCAATAAACATTCTTAACCTTCTGGGTGTTGATGTCCGCCCTATAATCACTGCGGCAGGAGTTGTGGGTGTTGCCGTCGGTTTTGGCTCAAAAAGATTTGTAGAGGACTTAATCTCTGGGCTTATAATCCTTTTCGAAGGTCAGATTCGTGTCGGAGATGTGGTTGAGATTCAAAATGTTACAGGAACGGTTGAAAAGATGACTCTTTCCATAATTGTCCTGAGAAGCATTGACGGCGCGGCTCATTTTATCAGAAACGGCATGGTGGATATGGTTACAAACTACACGCGCGGTTTTTCATATTCACTTGTTGAGATTTCCGTTGCCTACAAAGAAGATATAGCCCATGTTATTGACGTTATTAAAAAAATCGGTGAAGATTTGCGCCATGAGGAAGAGTACTGCGATAAAATAACAGGTGAAATAGAAGTACTCGGGCTTGATAAGTTTAATGACAGTTCAATCACTATTCTTGCGCGTTTTAGAACGCTCCCGAGGTATCAGTGGGATATAAAACGGGCTTTTAACCTCAGAATTAAAGAAAAATTTGATGAACTGGGTATTGAAATTCCGTTTAACCAGCTTGTAATTACAGAAAATAAAAACTGAAAAAACGGGGCTTAATTTGATTAAGCCCCGTAAATATTTTCTACATTGACATAATATAGTTTGTAAGTGTCCTTACCATAACGCCCGTAGCGCCTTTATTCAGCTCTCTGTAGGGTTTATCTATAAAGGCTGTTCCCGCTATGTCGAGGTGTGCCCAGTTTTTGCTTTTGGTAAAGTTTTGCAGAAATCTTCCCGCAACGCTTGCGCCCGCAAATCTTGAACCTGTGTTTCTCATATCTGCTATATCACTTTTAAGCATTTCCTGCATATCGTCGAATATGGGAAGTTCCCAGAGGGTTTCACCTGATTGGGCGCCTGTTTTAATGATTCTTTTAATCATCTCCGGATTGTTGCCCATAATGCCCGTGATATTTTGCCCCAGAGCAACTATGCAGGCGCCCGTGAGTGTTGCAATATCTATCACTTCATCCGCATCAAGTTCGTCTGCGTAAGTAAGGACATCTGCAAGCGTCAATCTGCCTTCGGCGTCGGTATTATCCACTTCTATCGTTTTTCCGTTCTTTGCAACAAGAACGTCACCCTGTTTATATGACATACCGCTAGGCATATTTTCGCACAGGGCGCTTAATGCGTGGACTTCAACATCAGGCTTGAGCGCGGCTATTGCCTGAATTACGCCAAGTACCGTAGCGCAGCCCGACATATCCGTTTTCATTGTAAGCATTGAGTTTGCTGGTTTTATATCCAAACCTCCCGAGTCAAAAGTAATACCCTTGCCTATAAGCACAATTTTCTTTTTTGGTTTTTTTGAAGCAGGTTTATAAGTAAGGTGTATAAACTTCGGTTCACGCCCGCTTCCCTGTCCTACCGCAAGAAAAGCATTAAAGTTCATTTGCTGTAACTGTTTTTTATTGTAAACCTTAAATGTCAGCCCCAAATCTTCGCTCATATTTTTTGCAATTTGCGCGATTTCTTCGGGGGTGGCATTTTGAGCGGGTTCATTAATTAAATCTTTTGTAAAA
>DVFS01000071.1 GCA_018713115.1 Candidatus Galligastranaerophilus faecipullorum | reverse complement strand
AAGCCGCAAAATATTTTGCGGCTTTTATTTTAACACGATAACAATCGTATGCTTTCGGGGTTTATTTCATATTTCCGAGGAAATATTGATATGTTTGCTTTTCAACGGGTTTAAGGTTGTTTAGAATGCTGTAATCAGGTATCTGCATATCAGGATTTTTAAGCGTATTGCCGTCTTTTAAATATTTTCTTTTAATTAAAAGCTCGTTCAGCTTCGGCAGGCCGAATCCCAAAAATACGGTTACTATCGCAAGGGAAACCGTTTCAAATATTGCGTTTATCTTGTTGCCGAATTTTAAGAGCGGATTTTTCTTTGTATCATTTAATATACTAAGCAGCTCATTTACATCATTTTCATCAATTTTGCCCGCTGATTCGGAAAGCACTTTTTCCAGATCATCCGCCTTTAAATCTTCTTTTTCGATTATATCGCCAAACACTTTTTTGGCTGCATTGTAGAACACGGGCGCTTGGCCGTCATTTGCCTTTGCGTCAATATGCAGCAGCTTATGAAGGTTGCCCTGCTTATTTTCGGTGTCCCTAAAGAATCTCATTAACTCATTCATATTCGCAAAAGATGACATCTGGGCAGTGTTTTGCTTCTTAGAGAGCACCTGTACGCCATGATCCGGGCTCAGGAAATTTTTAAACTTATCAAAGAACTTGGCGTCATCCGGCAAAATTTTATTTGTCAGTACAATACCGCTGCTTTTTGAAGCCCTGTGCGCCATAACGGCACCCAGCCCCTTCATGGCAAAAAGTATGGTAAGAATCGTAGTTACATCGCGCCTCAGATTGTTTATTGTTTCATCCCACTGCACCGGGCCGCCGTTTTTCTTTGAACTTTCTATATCTCGTTTTGTAGACTCAATTACACGCGGTATCAGTGTAAAGCAGGTGATTAAAACATAGAATATGGGGCGTGCAACATTTATCCAGTCACTCTCTACGTTTGAAGCCAGTTTTGAAAGTTTGGAGCCTGTATCGGGTGCGACTTTTTCACCCAAATCAGACATAAGTTTACTTATGCCGCCGCCTGAGAAGCTGACTTCACCGTTATTTTCTTTTTGTTCCGCCGGTTTTGGGCCGCCCTTGAGCTCGCTGGCCTTCTGCCTTACAGGATCCGTTTCGGGATTTGTTTTCCCTATTGTATAGATTCTTGGTATAAACCACATAGCAAGAGCTGTAAATATGCCCATTGCAATGTTTGTGGCGAATCTGCCGCCCATTCTTTTATTGGTAAAACTTTTAACAAAATCTTCACTCAGGGAGCCGCCTGATTTTTGGAGCATTTTATAAAAATCATCGGAAAATTTACCCATTCTGTCGATTAAATCATCAATAGGGATTTCATGTTTTGCTGCGGCTTTCGCATCCTTGGCATCGGTAATAAGAGCCGTAAGAAAATTCGGATATCCTTTTGTATTTGCCTTTTTGTCTCTTACGAACGTATTTACTATGCCCTGCAGAATTTCTTCTCTCGAGTCAGGCATTGACTTTCCTGCGATATTATTGATAAGGCCCTTCTTGGGTGCTTTTTCCATTCTCAATATTTCACTTACATACGACGCTACATCCACGGTTTGTTTTTTTGCGTCAAAATTGTTCACGGCCTTGTCAAGGACTCCGCGGTAGAATGTTTCTTTAAATTTTTCAACAGAGGAGGTATCTATTTTATCGAGATTTTGCGACACGATATCGCCAAAGTCTTTTATCGTTTGAACAGGCACACCGTTCGCCTTGCCTGCGTATCTCATAGAACCGTATAAAACGGCACCCGGAACAACAAACATACTCGGGCCCGTGAGAAATTCACGAAGACCGTTTTCCAAAACCGCAGTCCAGTTATTTTTGCCGGTATATTCTTTACCCACATTTCTTGCAGCCCAGGTTCTGGGAATATTTGTACCGAGCATGTCCTGAACTGTAAAACTTGCTGCAAGTCCGCCTCTGTCGACCCCTTCCCAGAATTTTATAAGACCGTCGGTAACACCGGTAAACGAAGTATTGGCCGCGGAATTACTGCGGGAATAATTGTTGTTTTTACTGCCGCTAGCTGCAGAATTTTCAATGTTTCTAACTTTCATTTAACCTCTATCTGCCACACATCAGATATATTTGTAAAAAACAAACAGGGCAAAAATTGCTATTTCAGTTATATTTTGTGTAGTTTTTTTACAAAATACACATTTGATGTGATGGTCTTTTACTCATTTAAAAAACTGAGCGGGTGTAATTGTAACACTCATAACACAATAATGCAAGAAATGTTAAATTATGTTAATATTTTGTTCTTATTGCCCAAGCGGGCGGTTCACATATTTTATTTAAAGAATATTTTATTTATAGATTGTTAACAAAACACTTATTTAGTCGAAAAGGAGAATAAAATGAGTATGTCAAAATTTTGCGGAGCATATATTTTTTACTGTTATATATTGTTTTTTGTACTTATAAACGTTATTCTAAGATAATCTTGAGAGTTTCATCACCGTTTGCACATCCTCTTCTATTTGTTTGCGCAAAGTGTCAGGGTCAGGAAATTTTATTTCCTCTCTTATTTTCATTAGAAACATAACTTTTATTATTTTGCCGTAAATTTTAGAGTCAAAGTTTAAAATATGCGCCTCCAGAACCTCTTCACCATCCTCGCCGAAAGTGGGTTTTTTGCCCCAGTTGATAACCGCGGGATAAGTTTTATCAACCGTAACATAGCCGAAATACACACCATGCGGCAGGTGTATTATATTATTGGGCCAGAAAATATTTGCCGTAGGGTAGCCAAGCTTTCTTGCAAGCATATTTCCTTTAACAACATTATTTTTTATGGAAAAAGAATGCCCCAGAAGCAAGTTTGCATTTCTTATATAACCGTTTAAAATCATATCTCTTATATTTGAACTGCTTATAAGGCAGTTTTGAATTTTTTGCGCAGGAAGCTCTACATATTTATAGTTAAACTTTTCCGCATATTTAGCCAGGAGTTTTGTATCTCCTTCTCTTGCGCGTCCGAATTTGTGATTAAATCCCGTTACAATGCAGCAGGGGGAAAAACTTTTAACGAGCACATCTTCTAAATACTCAAGCGCTTCCATGCCCATAAATTCTTCAAAATCAAGAACGTAAGCAAAATCCACCCCCAGGGCCTCAATTCTCTCAAGCCTTTCTTCGTTTGCCGAAATATTGTGGATTTTATCTTTTCTAAAGTAGTTTGAAGGGTTTGTTTCAAATGTTATAACTGCGGATTTTTTGGAATTTTCCTTTGCAAAATCAACCGCATGTGAAATAAGTTTCTGGTGAGCAAGATGAACACCGTCAAAAAACCCCAGCGCGAGGGATAAATCAGGATTGTGATTAAGGGATTTAAATACTTTCATTCTTGTTTTCTCTGTGAGTCTGCTTATGCCTGTGGGGGTGTTTTTTGGGTTTTGGCCCGAAATTCTGGTCTTTTTGCTGCAGTCTTCGCACCGAATAAACGTCAGGTATGGATTGAATATTTGCAATTACTTTCTTAAGAGTTTCAATATTGTCAAGCTCTATACCCAAATCAATTATACCGAATTTTTTATTTTTTGAATAACTGTTCGCATAAGAAATATTCGTATCCGCGATTTTAAGCAGCACATCTTTTAAAAGCCCGACTCTATCCTGTGTTTCTATTCTTATATGAGCAATGTAAGTACCCTTTGAAACCTTATCCGCCCATTTTATATCCATCATACGCTCAGGTTCGACATCATACAAACACTTACAGTCAAGCCTGTGAACCGAAACACCTTTTGAGCGGGTGATAACCCCCACAATCGGCTCCCCGGGTATGGGCGTGCAGCACTTTGCAAGACTCCAGAGCATATCCTCAAGCCCTACAATGTCGTATTTTTTAGAATCTTTTTTTCTTTTTTGTCCTTCCTGGGAAGTTTTTTCGGGAATATTTATAACATCAGCCCTAATCTGGACGGGGCGCTTTAATTTATTTGCAACCTTATGAAGCGTCGTTTCTCCGTAACCTATTGCAGCAAATAAATCATCCTGCGTTTTATAGTTCATTTCATGAGCCGTACGCTCAATCTCGCCCGATTTTAAAAGTTCGTCAAAAACGGGTTTTGTTATATATATTTCAAGGTTTGTACGCCCGATTTCAATATTTTCTTCACGGTTATATTTTTTAAACCAGAGGCGGATTTTTGAAATGGCACTTTTTGTAACAACAAAATTGAGCCAGTCTATTTTGGGCATAAACTGTTTTGAAGTCAAAATCTCAACTATATCTCCGTTTTTGAGTTTTGTATCAAGCTGCGCTATACGTCCGTTTATAAGCGCCCCTACGGTTCTGTGCCCGACCTCGGTATGGATACGGTATGCAAAGTCGACAGGCGTAGAGTTTGCAGGCAGGTCAATAACATCTCCCGCAGGAGTAAAGGCAAAAACCTGATCCGAGAAAAGGTCGAGTTTAACACTTTCAACAAAGTCTTTAGCATCCGAGGAGTCTTTGTCTATTTCCATCATTTTCCTCATCCAGGAAAACTGCAGGTCATACTTATTGTCCGACTTAACCGAGCCTGATTCTTTATAGCGCCAGTGTGCCGCAACACCGTATTCTGCCACCTCGTGCATTTCTTTTGTTCTTATCTGAATTTCAACGGGTTTATTTTTTGAACCGATAACAGATGTGTGCAAAGAACGGTACATATTGCCCTTGGGCATTGCAATATAATCTTTAAAGCGCCCCGGGATAGGTTTAAAGTGCGAGTGAATAATCCCCAAGACCTCATAACATGTTTTTTCGTCATCCACGATAACACGAATTGCACTCACATCATAAAGCTGGTCAAAGCTGACATTTAAGCGCTCCATTTTTTTATAAATACTGTAATAATGTTTTGCCCTGCCGTTTATCTGTGCATGGATTCCGTTTTCTTCAAGACTTGCGCGGATATTGTCTATAAAAGTAGAAATTGCCGCATCACGGTCATTTTTGGTCTGCGCAACAAGTTTTGCAATCTCGTAATATTTTTCGGGGTTTATGTATCTTAAAGACAGGTCCTCAAGTTCCGCTTTAATTTTCCCGATACCGAGCCTGTTTGCAAGGGGAGCAAAGATATCAAGGGTTTCCTGTGCAATTCTTTTTTGTTTATTTGCCGCCATATACCCCAGTGTGCGCATATTGTGCAATCTGTCCGCAAGTTTAAGGAAAATTATCCTCACATCCTGCGCCATTGCGATAAACATCCGCCTGAAGTTTTCCGCCTGACGCTCTTCTTTTGATTTAAACTGGTATTTGCCGAGCTTTGTAACACCCTGCACAAGCTTTAGAACATCTGCACCGAAATTTTGCTCTATTTCCTCCGGCTGAGTGTCGGTATCTTCCAGAATATCGTGCAAAAAGGCAGCTATTATACTGTCTTTATCGGCTTTTAACTCGGTCAAAATTTTTGCAACTTCGACAGGGTGGACAATGTAAGGCTCTTCGGATATGCGGTACTGACCTTCATGCAGCTTTCTTGCAAATTCAAAGGCGCGCTCAATATCGGCAATATCCTCATTTGAGCGATTCTGCCTGCGCAAAAGTTCCTTTAGCTCTTCAAAAATTACAAGATAAGACATAGAAATTTCTATTGATATATAATTATATAATATATGAATTTTACAACTTTGCGGAAAATTTTGCCATATGTCATATGATGTAAATAAAAACGGAAACAAACAACCTCAAAATCTTGAAGAAATGATGCTGATGATAAACAAAAACGCCAATGGTGCAAGGTTTCAGATAAAAGTCAGTGCAAACTCAAAAAAGAACTCTATTGATTTTGAAGCGGATTTCATTAAACTTAAAATCTCAAAACCTGCCGTGGACGGCAAAGCAAACAAAGAGATAATAAACTACCTGAGCGATATTTTAAATCTGCCTAAAAATAATATTAAAATTTTAAACGGTGAAAAATCATCTCTTAAAATGTTACTTTTTATGCCGAAAACTTTACAATAGTAGTACTCACACTTTATATTTTAAAAAAATCGTGTTATAATTCGTTACAAAAAGGCAATTATTAATCTGTATATGATTTATAAGAAGCAAGTGAAGAATTTTTTTTCGGAAGGTTGACGTGAATTTCTACAAAAATCCCCATAATACAGCCAATCAGGCGGGTGAAACGGAAATAAAATCAGAAGATTCAAAACTGAGTGTACTGTTTTCCAACCCCATAACGGCACAAAAAACCATGCCTCAAAACAACAGAACCAGTGCAAACAGACTCTACGGCGGGTATTCATCCAATTTAAACACTAAAAACCTGAATATCAACTATAAACAGACTCTTAAAATCATAAATGAAGTACTTATGGAAAAGTCGGATTTAGGGCAGCTTTTTTACATGCTTCACAATGTTTTATCCGCCAATATGCAGGCGAACTTCAGCGCAATAGGTCTGCTAAATGCCCAGTCAAACTGCATTAACGTTAAGCTGATTGATAAAATAGGCTCTATCTATAATACAAAAATTATGTTAAACGATGACACAAATCCCCTGATTAAGTGTTATTTAACAAAAACAATTCAAACAAGCCATGATAATAAATTTTTAAGAGCCAACTACTTAAGCAGCTCACCTTGCATTATTCTGCCCCTTGTATCCTTCGGTGAATGCCTCGGGGTATTTATAGTCGGTGACAATCATGCAAACACCTGCACCGAGCTTTATCAGTTTTTATCAAATTATATGGCAATTTTTGCACACAACAGAAATCTTGCCGAACTTGTGGATAAAAACACGGATATTGACTCGCTCACCGGTCTTGCAAACCATAAATGCTTCCAGGAAGAACTTATAAGACAGATTGAAAGCTGCAACAAGTCAAACTCCCCGCTTTCGGTTTGCATTTTTGATGTATTAAACATCTCGCAGATAAACAGAGAATTCGGACACGCCAAGGGTGATGAAATTATAAAAACCGTGGCGAAAAAAATCAAACAAAACATCAGAAACACTGACTTTGCTGGTCGTTACGGCGGGGACGAAATAAGCATTATTATGCCCAGCACCTCGACAGACGAGGCTAAATACATAGCTGAATATCTGTCTTATGCACTTTCATGTGTTCTTGTAGACGATGTGGGTCCGATTAAGATGAGCTGCGGTATTGCGACATATCCGCAAACTTCAAAAGACCATGAAAAGCTTGTACTGCTTGCAGAACAGGCAATGTACATTTCAAAAAGCAAATGCTATGAAAGCGGAAACTGTGTTATTGTTACATCAGAAGACTACAACTTCTGGGATGATGAAGCTCTTAAGTGCTTTGCGGAAGTGTTAACCAAAAAACACGCACAAATAGGTGTGGACTTTGAAGAAGAGCTTATTCACAAATTCCACAACGAACAGATTTTATCAAGCAAACATATGCTTGAAGTTGTAACTTCTCTTGCAGGCACAATTGATGCCAAAGACCCCTACACAAAAGGTCACTCGACACTTGTTTCGCGCTACAGTGAAGCTCTTGCGCGTGCAATTCATCTTCCCGAAGCGGAAGTTGAGCGCATAAAACTGGGCGCCCTGCTTCATGATATAGGCAAAATCGGCATTCCTGAAAATGTCTTAAGAAAACCCGCCATGCTCGATGATGAAGAGTGGGAAATAATGAAACAGCACCCTGTAATAGGCGCCGAAAAAGTGCTTGCACCTAACGAATCCCTGCGCGATTTAATCCCGATGGTAAAATATCACCACGAACACTGGGACGGAACAGGCTACCCCTGCGGTCTTAAGGGCGATGAAATACCTTTAAATGCAAGAATAGTGTCAATTGCAGACGCGTATCACGCACTGGTATCCGACAGACCGTACAGAAAAGGTTTAAGCGTTGAAAAAGCCTGTGAAATCTTAAAACTCGGCGCAGGTGTTCAATGGGACAAAGAACTTGTAAGGCAGTTTATTATTATCGCCCCCAGCCTTTCTACAACGGTTTAAAGGCTGCAGTACTCGAGCTTTTCGTTAAGATTAAGTTTTTTTGCGTCTTTTCTGAAAATTTTTGACTTGTAAATTCCGGTATTTGCAAGAAAATAGTCAACGCTTACCTTTAGAACGCCAAGTCCGTATTTTACCGAGCGCTTAAAATTAATTGAGCTTGCATCAGGGAAGTACTTGGTAGGGCAGGATATCTCGCCAATTTTAAACCCGTAGTAAAAAGAAAGCGCGAGCATTTCATTGTCGAAAATAAAATCATTGTCACACCCGCCGAGCGGCAGAGTTTTTAAGACTTCCGCACTGAACGCGCGAAAACCGCTGTGGTATTCCGATAATTTTTTGCCTGTGAGTATATTTTGAAATGCAGTTAAAAACTTATTTGAAATATACTTGTAAAGCGGCATTCCGCCCTTTCTTGCCGAATTTGCAAGCATACGAGAAGCAATAACCGCGTCATATTCGCCAAAAGCTATCATTGACGCCATCGCAGGAATAAGTTTGGGTGTATATTGATAATCCGGGTGCAGCATAACCACAATATCCGCGCCTTCCCGAAGGGCTGCAATATAGCATGACTTTTGATTTGCACCGTAGCCGAGGTTGTTTTTGTGAACAATTGTTGTAATGCCAAGATTCAGTGCTATTTCTTTTGTATTATCCGCAGAATTGTCATCAACCAGAATAACCGAATCCACAATCTCTTTATAAATCTCGCTGAAGGTCTTTTCAAGCGTTTTTTCCGCATTGTATGCGGGCATTATAACCGTAACTTTTTTACCGTTTATCATACATACATTTTAGTTGCAAACTTAATTAGTTGCAAATGATGAAATAAAAAAATATAATATAATTATGGATCAACAGGAAGAAAACTCAATTGACTATATCAAAAAGTCCTTTGAGCTTAAAAATTCAAAGCTTTACAAAGAAGCAATAGAAATGCTCTACAAAGCACTGGAGTTTGAAGAAGGCAGGGCAAATGTTGAAATCATCTCTCAAATAGGTGATTTATACGTGCTTTTAAAAAATTACGACCGTGCACTTGAAGAGTATGAAAAAGTTCTTGATATAGATAAAAACCATACACACTCGCTCGATGAAATGTCTAAGATATATTTTAAAACAGGCGAGTACAATAAGGCGCTTGAAGTTTCAAAAAAACTGCTAGAAACAACAGATGATGCACAGTATTTCATAAAACATTTACAGATATTATACAAATTGGAATACTTTGACAAAATGCGCGATGTGTACGAATCCTTAAATGAGGGGCTTAAAAACAACCCGCGGATTTTATACATTATGTCAAAAACGGAATTTTATCCCGAAACGGAATTTTTAAAAAAGGCTGCAGAGGGCGATAAAAACTTTGCACCGGCTTATTTTGACCTTGGCGTACATTATTACAATGACGAAAAATACGACCTTGCAAAACCGCTTTTTAAACACGTAACACAGCTTGAGCAAAATTCTCTTGCATACTTTTATCTTGGGCTTATTGAGCACACAGAGGGAAACTTTTTTGACGCGATTGATGATTATTTAGAGTGCATTAAACTGGACAAAACAAATGACAAATGTTGTTTTGAACTTGCAAAAGCTTATATCGACATAAACTGGCTTGAAGAGGCGCAAATTGCCATTAAAGGCTCTATAGGGATTTTAAAGCTCAAGAGTGAAAATTCTCCAGGGCTTGACGAACATCACTTTTTGCTTGCATGGATTTTATCCAAACAGGATGATGTTAAAGGCGCACTTTTGTATCTTGACCTTATTGACAAAGACTCAAAAATGTACCCCAATGCGCAGATATTAAAAAATACCCTGACGTTAACAAGCGACAATTATATAAATGCAAAAAACATCCTTGAAAATTATTACAACGACAATCCCGATGACTCCAAAAACCCTATTTTAATAGAGTCGCTCGGGAAAATATACAAACAGTTAAAACTGTATAAAGAGGCGATAAACCTTTATCAAAAAGCCCTTGAGGACTTTCCTAACTCGCTTTTTTATGCTCTTGAGCTTGTGGATATTTTAATTGATGACAAACAATATGATAAGGCGCTTGAACTTGCAAAAAAACTTGAACAGGAAGCACCCAAATGCCCGAGCACATATAATTCTTTTGCAAGAATATACTACAGGCTTAAAAACTACGATGCCGCGATTGAAAACCTTAAAATTTTAAACCAGCTTGACATAAATAATGCGGAAGGCTTTTACTTCCTCGGGCTTGTGCAAAATGATACCTGCCAGGCGCAGGCTGCACTTGAAAACTTTAAAATAGCTCTTACCCTAAACCCCATGCCTGCAAAATACTACGCTCAGGCAGCAAGGGCATATGAAACAATGGGGGACTATGAAAATGCCATGCTCTATATCAAAGAAGCTGTTGAAATTGCACCCGAAGAGATAAACTACAAAAGGCAGGCTAAAAACATTGCACAAAAAATGAACGATAAAGAAAAGGCGGACTTTTATGCCTCTCAAATAGCGCGCCTTGAACAGCTTTTAAAGCAAAGAGGCTAGTATTCTTTTATTATCATCTCACAGTTTTTACAGTCAAACTCCAATCTGAATTTCCTGCCTTTTTCATCAAGCAGAAAAAGCTCCCGGGGCTTATCCGCAGGTTTTGTTTTACTTTTAATACACATATTAAAAGCGCGCCTCAAACAGTGCTTTGTGCGCATAAGCTCGGCCGAGCACACTTTTTTTGTTTCATATGAGTATTCAAAAGGCTTAACACCGCATTCCTCATAAAACTCATAAGCGCTATTATTGTGAATATTCAGCCTGTAATCATTATTTTTAAGAGGAAACGCGGCAGGGGTAATTTTTTTCTTTTTGCGCGCCGTTCTTAGCTTCTCGTACTTTTCAAGCCTTAATTTTGTAATTTTTTCAAAGAGTTCTCTTCTTAAAGCATTAATCTCGCTTACTCTTAAAAAGCCGCAGGCAGCGTCGTTTTCAAACTCGATTTGTTTGATATAATAATCACTGTTCCCGCATTTTTCCAGTTGTTCCCTAAATACCTTTTTAAAACTCTCCCGATTTTTAGCCTCGATAGAAGAATGAAACTCTACGGCAGCCGACACCATATCCTCATCAAGAGCTTCTATTTTGTTGCTGTATACTTTTAACTTAAGAGCAATACGTCTTTTTGTCGCTGAATTTTTAAGTTTCTTTTCAAATTCCGCATCCGAATTTCTGAAAATTTTTGTACCGTGTGATACCGCGGGCATATTATTCGGGTACACCCATACACCGCCCTTTGTACTTTCAATCCTATTTACAAGCATACCGCAGGTATTTCCGTCTTTTATAAAGCACAGACCATCCTGCGGATTAATTTTTATATTTGTTTTTACCTGAAAGCAGTTGTTCTTAATGCCGCAAACCACTCCTATATATTGCGCGGAGGCTGCAGAAGGCTCAAAAGAAAATATCTCATTATCTTCGCCCTTATTAAGAAAATAACTTGTAAAAGAGCGGTTAAAACTTTTTTTAACATCGGGGATAAAGTCATAAAAAACCTTTCCCGATGAAATTCTCGGCGCATCTTTTAGTGCAAGATTATAAAAAGCGGTAACATTTTTTACATAATTTTCATCTTTCAGGCGTCCTTCAATCTTGAAAGATACAACGCCGGAGTCAATAAGGGCATCTATATATTTTGCCGCGCAAAAATCCTTGAGACTTAAAAGGTGTTTGTTTTCGGCGTAAATCTTTCCTTTTGAATCAACAAGGGTGTATTTTTTTCTGCAGGGCTGGGCACACTCGCCGCGATTTGCCGAACGCGAACCGATAGCACGGCTCAGATAGCATTGTCCGCTGTAGCTGACACACAGAGCACCGTGTATAAATGT
>DVFS01000070.1 GCA_018713115.1 Candidatus Galligastranaerophilus faecipullorum | reverse complement strand
AAAACGGGGCATATGCCCCGTTTTAACCTTTATAGATTATTTCTATTTCGTTGCCGTCAGGGTCTTGAATAAATGATATTCTTTTAACCGTAACCGTGCCGTCTTCGTTTTTTATATCAAGATTAAAAGGACTGTTATAGAGCAGTTCGTAACCCATTTCCCGTGCTTTTTTAACAAAAGCGTCCATATCTTTGCATTCAAAAGCGAAATGCCCGAATGTTTCGCCGGTTTTGTAGGGTGTCTGCGGTTTTTCCCAATTATCTGTAAGTTCTATCTCAGGCCCGCCCTCATACTCTGCAAGAAAATAAAGCGTACAGTCATCCAAATCCTTTTTGCTTTGCAGTTTGAGCCCTAAAAGCTCTTTATAAAACCTTAGCGAGTTCTCAAGGTTGTTAACTCTTATCATTGAGTGCAAATATTTCATGGTTTCCTCCTTTTTATTCAGCATAGCATAAACTAAAAAGTAAAGTTAAAAAGTTCCGAAACCTCAATATCAAGCGCGTCTGCGATATTTTTTCATGGTTTTTATTGTAACATTTGCCTCCCCGCGCTCAATTTGTCCGATGTAGTTAAAATGCTGAAAATACTAAAAACCCCGAAAGCATTAGCCTTCGGGGTTTTTAGTATTTATATTGTAATAAAATTATTCGATAATTTTATCTACAACGCCGGCACCGACTGTTCTTCCGCCTTCACGGATAGCGAATCTCATACCTTGTTCGATAGCAACGGGAGCGATGAGTTCAACGTCCATTACAACGTTGTCACCGGGCATAACCATTTCGCCGTCGAATTTGATAGAGCCGGTTACGTCAGTTGTTCTGATGTAGAACTGGGGACGATATCCGGGGAAGAAAGGTGTGTGGCGTCCGCCTTCGTCTTTTGTTAATACGTAAACGTTAGCGGTGAATTTTGTGTGAGGGTGAATTGTACCGGGTTTAGCAAGTACTTGACCGCGTTGGATATCTTTTTTATCAATACCGCGAAGAAGTGCGCCGATGTTATCACCTGCCTGACCTTGGTCAAGAAGTTTTCTGAACATTTCAACACCTGTTACGGTTGATTTTTTAGTTTCGCCGAAACCAACGATTTCAACTTCATCACCTACTTTAACAACGCCGCGTTCAACTCTGCCTGTAGCAACGGTACCGCGACCTGTGATAGAGAAAACGTCTTCAACGGGCATTAAGAAAGGTTTATCTAAGTCACGTTCGGGAGTGGGGATGTAGCTGTCGATAGCATCCATAAGTTCCCAAATTTTGTCAACCCATTTGTCTTCTCCGCGTTGGATAGAGTTGTTAGCTTGTACAGCTTCCAGTGCTTTTAAAGCCGATCCTCTGATGAAAGGAATGTTGTCGCCGTCAAATTCATAAGATGATAACATTTCGCGAACTTCCATTTCAACAAGATCAAGAAGTTCTTCATCATCAACCATGTCGCATTTGTTCATAAATACAACAAGTCTGGGAACACCAACTTGGCGTGCAAGCAGGATGTGTTCACGAGTTTGAGGCATAGCACCGTCAGTTGCTGCAACAACGAGGATTGCGCCGTCCATTTGAGCTGCACCTGTAATCATGTTTTTAACATAGTCGGCGTGGCCGGGGCAGTCAACGTGTGCATAGTGGCGTGTATCTGTTTCATATTCAACGTGTGCTGTTGAAATTGTAATACCGCGTGCTTTTTCTTCGGGAGCTGCGTCGATTTCGTCGAATTTCTTAGCTTCGGCTTTACCTGCAGCAGCCATACAACCTGTAATCGCAGCTGTTAAAGTCGTTTTACCGTGGTCAACGTGACCAATGGTACCGACGTTAACGTGCGGTTTGGTTCTTTCAAATTTTTCTCTAGCCATAAGATAGATTCTCCTTTTTCTTATTGTTTTTTGGTTGGTTGGTTTTATTTTAAAAGTTTGGGCAGGGGTGGATTCGAACCACCGTAGTCGTTAGACGGCAGATTTACAGTCTGCTCCCTTTAGCCACTCGGGCACCTACCCTTATTTTTAATGTACTGTTTTTGTGTGTTTTCGGTGCCGCTCCTGTCAAATTTCATTCTGAAATTTGTGCGCTCGCTTACGCTTGCAACGTCGCCATCGATTGGTTTTATCTTTCGCTTTCTCATCGAAAGCTCAAGATTTAACACACGGCTTACGCTTTTCGGGCACCTACTCTTATTAATCTTATATTGTATTGGTTTAAAATGCCCTTGACGAGATTTGAACTCGTGGCCTCTCCCTTACCAAGGGAGTGCGCTACCCCTGCGCCACAAGGGCAGATTACTACCGAAGCGCGCTTTGAGGCGCAATACAAATTTTTAAAAGTGCAGTTGTAGAAATTTGCCGATGGAGGGAATCGAACCCCCAACCTACGGTTTACAAAACCGTTGCTCTACCATTGAGCCACATCGGCGCTTTCTCATATGTACAATATTATTAAGGACAAGGCAAACTGTCAAGCAAAATTTATTACAGCGCGTTTTTGATTTTATAGTAAAGCTTGTAAAATATTTTTTTGCATTTTGATTTCGGGTGTAAAGTGCTTCCTTTTGTGCATATTTCTTCGGCAAATCGGCATAAATCTTTGTCGTAATTTAATTTTACTATCCAGTAATTTAGTATAGAGCAAATTTTTTTATCGTAAAATTCCTTGCCCCACCTTGTTTCAACGGGTATTCTTGCGTATGCAAATGCTTTTTTAAACTGTTCGATTACTTTTTCTTTTTCAAATTTTTTCTGTGCAAAAAATCTGTAATAATATCCGGCTTTATTAAGATAAGAAGCGCTTTTTGCTTTGTTTAAAACGTCACAGTAAAAGACAAAATCTTCACTGAAACTTAAATCTTCTTTGAAGAAAATTTCGTTTCCGATTAAAAATTCTCTTTTAAAAACTTTATTCCAAACCTCATAGTTGACATTAAAAAGCTCTTTTCCCGCTTCTTCAACTTTAAAAGGCTTTTTGAATTTTCTCAGATTTTTAAGCGCGCGCCTTGAATTATTTCTTTTTAAAAGGTTTTTTTCTTCAATATAGTATTTATAAGGGAAAAATAATATATCGCTTTGATATTTTAATAGTTCGTTTTTTGCCCGCTCAAGAAGAGTGTTTTCAAGCATATCGTCCGTATCCGCAAACAGGATATATTTGCCGTTTGCACACTTTAAGCCTTTGTTTCTTAAGTGCGACACCCCTCTGTTTTGAGGCATTTTTATTATTTTAATTCGCTTATCCGAAAAATTTTCTATTATATTTAATGTATTGTCAGAAGAGCAATCATCGGCTATAATGAGTTCAAAATCCCCGCAGGTCTGGTTAATAATGCTTGAAATACATTGTTTGATGTATTTTTCTTTATTATACGCAGTTGTGACGATTGAAAAAAAAGGCTCTTTCATATTATAATTTTACAATAAAAGTTCACTTTGTTATAATTATTCAGTCGAAATTTACGAGATAGAAAGCGAAAATGCAGGTAATCCAAACCATAAACGATACTATAAGAATTCTGTTCAGTCCTCAGGAAGAGGATTTTCGCCTGCTGGATTTTCTTCTTGTTCAGGAATCCGACAATAAGTACCTCGCGCAGATAATTGAAATTTATGACGACAAATACGATGCGTCGCAAAATGTAGCAAGAGTTAAGCTGTTTTTTAAAGTGAATGACAAGGGCGAAGTCTTTGGCTACGACCATTTTACACCCTCTAAAGAATGCGAAATAAAAAAACTCAGACGCGATGAGATATTAACTTTCATAAACGAAGGCAAAGAGGCCCTGTCTATAGGTATAGACTATAAAACGCGGGAGCCGCTTGATATAAACCTTGAGTTTTTGAAAAATCACCCCGTTATTTTTGCGGACAAAATTGATAATTCAAATAATATAAGCGCCAGATTTGCGCACACACTTTCAAGGTACAACAGGCACAGTCTGATTTTTGATTATACGGGTGCGCTTGAGATAGAAAATTCAAAGAAAATCAAACTTACGCGGGATTTAAAACTTCCCCTGGATTTTTACACCATAGAATACATATGGGAAAAGGGTCTTGCAACCGCAAGTCTTGAAACCCAGGCAATATGCCGCGAGATTTTCAACGAAGTTAAAACATTTGCCAAAAACTCTCCCGAGGGCTTTATACCTTTTGACAAGTTTTTAAATGTAGTGGAAATTCAGTATAAAGCCACTCCTATTGTAGAGTTGACAGTGCTTTTAAACAAATTAAAGGCATATCAGAAGAATGAAATTTTTGCAAAAACAAAAAAAGATTTTGAAAACATAACAAAATTTATTGAAAAAAATGACATTACGGTGGTTGATTTTTCCGAGCTTAAAACAAGCTGGCATAAAGAGTTTTGTGAATTTATAATAAGAAGCCTTAAAAAAGACCTGTTTGTATTTTTAAGGCTGAACGAAACAAATGCCGATGTTGATTTGATTAATTTCATGTACGATAAAAAACCTGATGTGTGCTTTGTACCGAGTGTTTCATACAGTTTTTCAAAAATGCCGCATATTATAGAGCGCGCACAAAACTACATTCTCTTGCCTACATTAAACCCAAGGCGTGATTTTGGTGCGGCTAATTTTGAACTTTCGTCTATTTCAAAAGACGAGTGTATTTTATTTGGCGAAGATACCGAAAATTTTATATTCACCATAAGAAATGACAGATTTGAAAATGATACACACGGCGAGCCAAGAGCTGTAAAAACCATAAAACTGAGGCTTGACGATAAAACGGCGGGCACAAATGTTCTAAAAGAAAAATTCAGAGCCGCAAGCAGGAGCGAAACTGATGAAGAGGATGTTCCCGCAAAAGAAATGTTGACCGAAGAAGAACTGGAGTTTTTTGAGCAGCTTGGAAACTTGCCCGAAAATGAGCCGACGGAGGAAGAAAAAACTCCCGTAAAAAAGCCTGAAAACGCTGATGTCTGCGGGCATTATGCGGATAAAGAGGTGCAAGGCGGCGATTCCGGAGTAAATAATAATGCGCTCGGGACGGATGAAGCAGTTGACAAAGAAACAAAAGAAGTTTCAGACAACCCTCTGCCGGATTATGAAACCGCGCCGGAAGAGCCTGTGCCGCCGGAAGAAAATACACATAAAACAGAACTTCAAGAGCGGCCGGATGAGAAAGGTAATGCCGATGTGCCCGATACGGAATACGATGATTTAAATCCTGCAGATAAGATTTCCGCTGAGCTTTCAGGACAGGAGCCGCCGGAGGACAATCAGGACGCATATGAGTCTGCGCTTGAAGAATCGTTAAGCGAGATACCGCCCGGTGAAGAACTTTTAGTTCAGGAGCCAGCGGAAGAGGAAAATTCAACAGATGAGGAATCAATTGAGCCTCTTGAGCCTGCTTCAGGCATTATGCCCGAGGGCGTATTCATTGAAGAGGAGATTTTAATTGAAGAAGAAGCTGCCGCAGATGAAACCGCAGATACGCCCGAAGAGGTAATTTTACCCGCAGATACCGATGATTCCGGGGTAATAATTGAGGGTGAAGTTTTAGATGAAGAGGAAATATCGGATGAATCCGGCTCTGATGATGAGCAAAGCGCTCCTGTTGAAGAGGCGGAGCAAAAGACTTTTCAAAATATTCTTGAGTCAAGTGAAAAAGATGACCCGGAAGATAAAGCAGAAACACAAAACCTTGCCGATGAGCCTCTTTCTCTTGAAGCGCTTGCCCAGCAGTCTGTAGAAGCTGCATTTAATGAGGTGATGGAAAAAGAAGAGACTCCTAAAAACCCTGCAGAACAGTTAAAAGACAGCGCCTCAGCCCTTGTTGTGGATGAAAATGTAGTTATAGATTTAGAAAAAATTAAGGAACATATAGATACTAAAAACGGCAGCGAATTGCCGATATTTAAAAACAAAACCGAGCAAAAAGAAAAAATTGTTTTTAAAACGGGTGATAAAATAGAGCATGATAAATACGGAAAAGGAGAGGTTGTAAAAGTCATTACTTATGCCAACCGCTCGCTTTTACAGATTAACTTTGAAGAAGTCGGCAAAAGGCTGCTTGACCCCGATATTGCAAACATAAGAAAGGCTCAAAAGTCTTAAAACATCTTATCCATGAGTTCTTTCAGCTTATTTGCACTCTCTTCTTCTCCGAGTGTTTTTAAAAGTTTTAGTTTTGCAAGATAGAGAATTTTTTTGTCGGGCATTTTTCTTATGCCTTCATCCAGAATGGTTTTAGAAATGTCGCTCTGGCCGCGGTCAAAATATATTGTGCCGAGGTCAATGAAGTCCTGTGCTTCTTTTGGCTCAAAGCGCATGATTTTCCGGTAAATTTTTTGATATTCGTCATTTTGTTTTGCACTTTTCAGAGCAAGCGAAAGGTTGTACATATAAATAACATTATCTGAATCTTCATCAACCGCTTTTTGCAGGTTTACAAGCGCATTTTTTAAATCTTTTGTGCGGTAATAGCAAAGCCCGAGATAATTATATATCTGTGCGCTGTATTTTAGTCTGACATCAAGCGATTGCGCCTTTAAAAACATTTCGGACGCTTTAGTATAGTCGTTTTTGCCATAGTATATTTTTCCGAGTTCAAGGTAATATTCGGCATTATCGGCTTTTGAAACCGCATCTTCAAGATATTCTTTTGCTTCGTCAAACCTGTTGTCCAGAATGCACATTTTTGCAAGGTAAAATGATATTTCATCTGATTTTGAGTTAAGTGCTCCTGCGTTTCTGAGCGCCAAAAGACCTTTTTGCAGATTGCCGGATTCTATATATGCTACGGCAAGTCCCAAATACGCCTCAAAGTATTCATCATCATAAACAAGCGCCGTATCAAAATATTTTATTGCCTTATCCCATTTTTTTCTCTCAAGTTCGTAACTTCCCAGTTCAAGATAAGTTCTTTTGTCGTTCGGGTTGGCATTAAGTGCCTGCTTTAAGTATTTTTCCTGCTCTTTTTTAAATTTGTTTCTTGAAAATTCCGAAATATTATCCTCAAGGCTCTTTAGTTTTGCAATTTGCGCAAGGTTTATGTAGGTCTGCGCGTATTTAGGGCTTAAAATTTTTGCTTTTTTAAGTGCATTTTGTGCTTCATCGAATTTTTGCGCTTTAATATATGCCTGCGCAAGATTATTGAGTGCGACTGGGTTTCTGAAGTTTAAATCCAGAGATTTTTTAAAGCACAGAATCGCGTTTTCAATCTCGCCTCTGTAGTAATACTCGCTCCCTTTTGAATTGTAATATTCAAAATCAAAGGGCGGCACTTCCGTTATATCAAATTCGCGCGCAAGGTCGCTGTCAAGCAGGCTGTTGTCGGTTTGAATTGCACGAATGGCGGCAAGGCGGGCGTTATCTTTATCCCCCTGTGCAAGATAGATTTTTGACCTTAATTTGTAAGCATCCGCATTGTCCGAATTGAGTTTAAGGGTCATATCCGTGTATGTATGCGCTTTGTCAAAGTCGCCGTTTTCAAGGTACATCAGGGCTATATCAAGATAATCGTCCTGATTTTTAAAACCGACAGGTTCGATTATATCAATATCTTCAATTGTTTGCGAAAGTTCAAATGATTTTTGAAGATGATACGCGCTCATCTCATCCTGTCCTGCGCGTTTGTAGCAAAGACCCAGCCAGTAATGACCGTCCGGATCGTTAGGTTTGTTGTCCGTGTAGTTTTTAAAAAATTCGCATGCCTTATTTAAATTATTTGAATTCAAAAGTTTTATGCCGTCAATTATTTCCGCGGCAAGGGTTTTGGAGGTGAGTACAAAAAATATAAACAGAGAGATTATAATTTTTTTCATAAGTTTAAAAGTTCTCCTATTGCTTCTTTTGTACTTGAAAACACCTCTTCAATTCCTCTGTTGGCATCTATTACTTTTATCCTGTGCGGATATTTTTTTGCAAGTTCAAGATACCCAAGGCGCACTTTTTTGTGAAAGTCCATGCCTTCGGATTCAAGCCTGTCTTTATCTTTGCCTACGCGTTTTTGCGCCGTTTCGCTTTGTACATCGAAAACAAGTGTTAAATCAGGTTCCAACCCTCCTGTTGCAATGTTGTTCAGGTAATTTATCCGCTCCGTATCTTCTCCTCTGCCGTAACCCTGGTAAGCAACAGTGGAGTCCGTGTATCTGTCGCAGAGGATAACTTTTTTGTCTTTTAATGCAGGTTGTATCAAATATTTTACATGCTGCGCCCTGTCTGCAAGGTATAAGAAGGTTTCAGCCGCATTTGCAACAGGTTTTTCGTAGTGGAGTAAAATCTGTCTTAAGCTTTTGCCAAGTCCTGTATCACCGGGTTCAAGGGTTTTTAAGTTGTCTATGGAATTTTCCTCAAGCCATCGGCTTATAAGCTCCAGCTGCGTGGTTTTGCCGCAGCCGTCAGCACCTTCAAAGGTTATGAAATATCCCTTTTTTAACTCCATTTGTACTAAAATCCCCTATTTATCCTGCTTTTAAAATTATATTACAATTTTTGTAAAAATTAAATAACAAAACTGCTTTTTTGAAAAATTTAATCTATAATATTGTTATCATAGTTTTTGAGGAATTTATCAGGTGGGAAGTTATACAGCCAATCAAACAACAGATACTAATGTCGAAGAAATCGTTAACGCAAATCAGGTGGAAGAAATCCTCAATACCAGTGCGGCCCAAGTGTCCAGCTGGTGCCAGAAGGCTTGTCTGAAACCCAAAAAAGACGGTTTTGGCAATGTATATTTTTCTAAAAGTGATATTGATGTTTTGAGAAAAGTAAAAGAATTATACGAACACACAAACGCTGTTCGTGATATTAAAAAACAAAAAGTGGATAGAGTTATAGAGCGCATGAAACGCTCGGAGCGCGAGGAAAAAATGAGATCACAGGATATTGATACATCTGTCGTAAACTTGAGCGAAGGCAATTTTTTAACCCGTGCCAAATCCAGATTTAATAAGGAAAATGCCGTAGCGTCACTGGCTTCTTATCAGGCGCTTGATGTTTCAACAAAACTTGAAAATCTTGAAAATAATATAGTATCTAAAATATCGGATGTTTTAAGCGAAAAAATGGACGGTCTTGATGAGATAATTGTTGAACTTATCCGTTCAAAAACCGAAAATGAAACATTAAGACAGAGATTGAACGAATTAAACAAAGAGAATTTCAGCCTTAAAAATGAAAATGCAAGCTACAAATCAGTAGGATTCGGACTTTATGTCAAGAAAAATACGGACGATTTTGTACTCTAAACGGGCATTATTGTTCGGGGCTGCATAAAAATATGAGTAAAATTTTAAGAAGTTTTTATCATAATTTAAAAGAACCCGTTATAATTTATGATATAAACGAGAACCTTGTTCACTGCAATAAGGCTTTTTCTAAAGCATTTATGAAGCTTGACGGCACATCGGGGCTTGATGCGCTCAAAAAGATAAACTACAAGTTTTACTGTGATATTTGTCTGCTTGAAAGCGAAGAGCTGATGTCTTATTCGCCGGTGCTTGCGGCGATTTTTGCAAAAAGCGACTTTACCACATATGCGCTCTACCAGCTTGATGAACGTAAATATCTTTATTACATAATAAAATCTTTTACGTTTAAAAAATATAAAATAGTTTATTTTTATGATGTTACAAAAGAAGTGGAGCTTGAAAAATTAAAAAGCGAGAATGAGGCGCTTAAGATTCAGAATTTAGAGTTTTCAAACACCAACTCAAAAGCACAAAACCAGGCGCTTAAAATGGCGCTTCTGAACAGAATTTCAACAAGTATCAGGGAAACTCTTGACGCAAAAAGCCTCATTAAAACGGCACTCAAGGAACTCAGTCTTATTTTCGGGGCACATAAAGTTTACTACGCAATTGAGTGTAAGGGAAGGTTTATAATAGACAGTGCCTATCCGTCCTCTTTTTTAAAGCAGGCAGGCGAGAATGTTGTGTATGATAAAAAAATCCTGAAAAGCATTTACGAGGGAAAGAACTCGTTTCAGTTTTGTTTAAAAGAACACAACGAGTCAAAAGAGCCTCTTAAGGCGCCTTTGAACCGTATTATTATCCCCGTTATAAAAAGTTCGGAAGTTCTTGGAATCATAGTTGTTTTTACGCCCAAAAAGGAAATAGGTGAAATTGAAAAAGAGCTTCTGGTAGGTATATCGGGCCAGATTTCCAGTGCGATTTTTCAGGCAATTCTTTTTAATCAGGTTACAAAGAAAAAAGAAGAGCTTGAAAGCGCCATAAAAGAGCTTAAAGAAACACAGCTTCAGCTGATAAATGCTGAAAAAATGGCATCTCTGGGCCAGCTTATTGCTTCAGTTGCACATGAAATTAATACTCCGCTTGCTTCAATAAGCGCAAATAACGAAATAGCAAAAAAAATATATGCCTCAGGAGGCTTTGATGAACAAAATACGGATGTACTGCGGGATTTGAATTCTATAGACTCCGAGGCGATTAAAAGAATAAGTAATCTTGTATGCTCGCTCAAACGCTTTGTAAGACTGGATGAGATGGTGCAGCAGGAGGCTGATATTAACCAGGAGCTTGATTTAACGCTTGATTTACTCAAACACAAAACAAAAAAAGGAATTAATATCGTAAAAAAATACGAAGACATTCCTCTTGTGAAGTGCTATCCAAATATGCTTAATCAGGTGTTTTTAAACATTTTAATGAACGCAATACAGTCGGTTGAAAAGAAAACTCTTAAAATCGGAGAATACGGTGCGGGTATTGAAATTGCCACAAAGGCAGACGAGGGTAAACTTTGTGTATCTATAAAAGACAACGGGCTGGGAATTGAAGAAAAAAACAAAA
>DVFS01000069.1 GCA_018713115.1 Candidatus Galligastranaerophilus faecipullorum | reverse complement strand
AGGTTTTGTTGTTTCCATGGGCTTTTGCGGTTTTGTATTTCGGCGCGGTTATTTTATTGTGGTTGTTATTAACTTCCCTTAGCTTTATGGCATAGGGCTTGCTTTTTTCTTTCCGTTTGCTAGCATGTATGTACTATGATGAAAAATAGGTTGTTAAGGGTATATTTAGGACTGGAATATGTCTTTGTTATTTTATGGGTATTAACCGTTCCTCTGATTTACGGACTTACATTTGTGTTATTCGGTCTGGGGATGAGTTCTTTTGTAGATATGGCAGGAGTATTTCTCTACTATGTTTCAATGGTATTTTTTCCCACAGCTGCGGTTGTTATTCCGTTTTTTATATTTAAATATTCAATTAACTCCGTAAAAAAAGTCATTCGCGGGGAACCTTTAACAAAACGGGATAAATTTTTTATCTTCCCGCTTTTGCCTGTAATAATACATCTTATAGGTTGTTTTATACTATTTGAAATATTTGGCGGAACTTTATATCTGCTGCATGGTTTTTATAATTAATTTCATATAAGAGCCCCGTTTGAACGGGGCTCCCGGTGTTACCTTCTTCTGTAGTATCCGCTTACTTTTGTGCCGTCATCTCTTGTGTATTCGCTGACATAGATGTATGCTCCCGAGGATACTCCATGGTTTGCCTGAGATTTTGGGATTGCTATTTTGTTTTTTATTTGATTGTTTATTATATCTTCTGCAGCAAGGAATTCATCGGTTGACATTTTTGCTATGTCTTCGGTGGCAAAGAATGTGTTGCCGTCGTTTATGGGGGCGGCACCTCCCGTAGAAACGCCCTGAATATTTTTTATAAATTTATTTATATGCGGATGTTCATCAAATATTCTTATGTTGTCAGGTGATGTTATAAGCTTGCCTTCACGCATTTTTTCGACAACTTTTTTTGCGGTATAGTCCTCTATAAACTTATCATTAAAACTGTTTTCATAACCTTTAAGGTCTTTTCTTACTTCCTTCCATATACTTCTGCCTACTCTGTTGTTCCAAAGGTCCATTATACTCTCTGTAATAGGAGCATGTTTTCTTAGGTTTTCAACTTCATGACCAGTTCCAATTAAGTTTGAAACAGGTATTGAGTATCTTTTAGACAATATTGCCGACATAAATGCATGCTTAAAAGCATCAGCCTCACTATTCCAGGTGGGACTACTAGGGCTGCCTAATTTGTAATTTAACGGTTTACTGTAATCAATTGATTTTTTAATCATTTCTTTCTGGATTTGTCTTTTGGTTTCACTTTGATTTCCCACCATTTTTGCAGTGTTTAAAATTTGTTCAATCTTGTTTTCCATAATGTTTTCCTTTCTTTAATTTGTAATATTTTATTTAGTTGTATATAATATTTGTATGAAAATGCATAATTACATATCTTTGAACCTCTTCTCCGCGTCAAGTTATGCAGCGCTTGCGGCGTTGCCGTTTGCGCTAATGAGATACGAAGAAGATATAGCGTATGCAAAAGCAAACAATCTTGATGTTGATATTTGGAGGATGACATCATCCATTTACATTCTTGCTGTATATCTTGAGTTTTTCCTTGCCTGTATATTTTTCTTCATCTGCTTTTTAATTGAGCTTTTTGTAAGGGTTAAGTTTAAAAAAGAAGGATTTTGTATAAGATTTAAAAGTGAGATATTTAGAATCATCCATGTGGTATTGTTCTATATCGGGATTGCCCTTGCTCCTTTTATTAATCCTTTTTGGCGCATTATGTAGGTTTCATTTGTCTTTCCTTTCTTTAAGTTGTAATATTTTGTTTAGTTGTATATAATATTGTTATGAAAATGCATAATTACATATCTTTGAACCTCCTTTCAGTGTCGAGTTATCTTACACTTGTAATGTTATGGCTTGCTGAAAAACAATACCAACGGGATATAGCATATGCAGAAGCAAATAACCTGGATGTAGATGTGTACGGGATGTTATCACTATTTCCCATGGCAATTCTTTTTCTCGGGTTTATCTATTTGGCTGTGTTTTTGTTTGTTTGTTTTTTGATTGAGCTTTTTGTAAGGGTTAGGTTTAAAAAATGGGGCGGGTGTATAAGGTTTAAAAATGAGGTATTAAGAATTGTTCATGCTATTTTGTTTTATTTGGGAATTGCTCTTGTACCTTTTGTTAATCCGCTCTGGTTTATGTTATAGGGCTTGTTTCATTTACTTTTTCCTTTCTGTTTGTTAGTATCTGTACTATGATGAAAAATAGATTGTTGAGGGTATATTTGGGGCTGCAGTATATTTCATGTGTACTGTGGGTTTGCACAATACCGCTGTTTTATTGGGGCTTTTTTATGCTGATGGCATTCGGGGGAGGCTGGGTATATACATTTTTTGAATACGTAATATTTGCTTTCTGTGTAATTACCATTCCCGCGCTTCTTCTCGCGGTTCCTACCATTGCCTTTTTTAAATCAATCAAAGTAACAAAAAGACTTGTCAGCGGAGAAAAACTAAACTTCAAAGACAAGGTTTTGTTGTTTCCATGGGCTTTTGCGGTTTTGTATTTCGGCGCGGTTATTTTATTGTGGTTATTGTGCTCAGGCATTGTATTAATCTTCAATGAAATTGCCCATCTGTTGAAATAACACTAATCTCCGTGGGTGTGCAGGAAATAGTCATAGATTTTGTCTATTTTTTCCTTAATTTCGCCCCACTGGTTTTTAAGTTCTTCTATGTAAATTACCGAAGCGAAGCGCTTCTGGCATTCGTTCATAATTTCTCTGTGTTTTCTCTCAAGCGCCTCGGGGGTTACAAAAATCTTTGTCTGGGCGGCAAAGAGTATGATTACAATTAAAATCGGCGCGAATTCAAGATAGTGTTCAATATTCATCTTTTTTCCTTTCTAGATAATCGGGAAATAATACTCAACAAGGTAGCTTGCCGCGTCAAACGGGTGAGACAGAAACTTGAGCTCTTTGTTGTTTTTTATTGCCCAGTATGTCGGTATGTCAATATTTGAACCGCCTTCGCGGTATTTGAGATTATTGAGGTTGTAAATAAGCTTTTCGCATTTAGGATCAATAAGTATGCGAATTTGAGAATCCATAGACTTTACCATGGAACAAAACGCCGCCACCCTGTTTTTAATCGGAGGATTAAACTGCCTCAGGTGAAACTCGACGTTTCGCTTCATTTTTTGTGCAAAAAAGTTGCGAATAAGCATATAGTTGGTGTACTCGCTGACACAGCTGCGGTTGTCGCCCGAGGCGTCGCCGTTTATTATGATTTTACCTTTATGTGTGGGGTATCTTTTTGCAAACTCTTCGCAGGTTTTAACCGTTGTCGTGTTTTCAAGCACAATTTCATCGAAAAAATACACCTTATGCGAATCTATGTGCGCCAAAACCCAGCACATCGGATCAACGTTAAAGTCACAGGATATATGCAGGTCGCAAAACTCAAGGTAATTTACTTTTTGTATGTTGTTTTCGGAAAAATTCGGCACCACAAGCGGGCAGTTGTCCTCTTCAAATTCGCCTAAAACATTCTTTTTGTAATAGTTTTCATCATAGGCACTTTTGAGGTTTTCGCAAAAATTTTCAGGCAAATATATATTTTCCGTGGAAGGCGCCAGAACAAGGCGCCAGTTGGGCTTTTTATTTTCATAAAAATTTTTATAAATCCAGCCGCGCCTGCTCTGCGGGTTTGTATGCCCGAAAATTCTGTATTTAAAATCCCGCCAGGTTTTTTTCTTTTTCTGGCGCATACGACCCAAAAGCATTTTAAACGTGGCTTCGGGGATGTCGGACATTTCTTCAATTTCGGCAAACCCGAGATTAAGCGACTTTAACTTATTCGGCTCGTCAAAATGTCGGAAAAGTATGCTCGAACCGTTTTTAAACACAATTTTCTGCTGTGATTTAATAAACTGCCAGTCGTTTCCCTCTTGAAGTCCGAAGTTTTCAAAGTGCTCAAAATACGCTTCAAGCGTTGTATCACGCACCAGAGAATAAGTTTGTGCACCGCAAAGTCCGTTTATACCGGGGAATTTTAAACACAGAAGCGTCCCTAAAAGCGACCCGGCCCAGGTCTTGCCTGAGCCGAATCCGCCTTGATATACACATACATCCAGTTCTTCATTATGAGGGACTTCAAGAAATTTTTTCTGGGTTTTAAGGAGTTTGTACTTCATCTTTTTTACCCTCCTTAACGGTATTTTGAGGTTTTATTTCGTTTTCTTTTAACAGGAATTTTGAAGTATTTTCCACGCCCAGACTTGCAAGCGAGTATTTAAAACACTCTTCCCAGTTGATTTTCTGTGCTAAATCAGGAATTTTTGAAAACTCGGATATTGTTTTCTGCACTTCTTTTACTCTGGTATTTTTGACAATAGCGGTTTTTCTGTCCGAGTATCTGTAGATAAAATTCCCCTCTCTAACCTCGGGTGTAATCTCAACTGTCACGGGTCTGCCCTCTACTTCCGCCGTGAGTTTTGCATTTCCAATCATAAAGTTTGCATTTGTGGCGGCAGTTTTTTCAAGCAAAGGGATAACCACTTTTCGGTTAATAGCGTCTATAAACCAGTTAAGGCGCACGCTTTGACCGTTTGCCGTATAGTTTATCTCGGTAGCGCTTCTCTCGCTTGCGTGCAAATCACCCGCCATATTGTCAAAAACACCCGTAGCGCGCTCAATCTGGCTTTTAAAGAATTTTATAAATTCCCATCCGCCAAGCATTGCGCTAAAGTTAAGCGGCTGAGGCATTTGAGGAAGCAGGGAGGGGTCATATTCAATTATTTTGCCCGGTTTAACTTCTATTTCCCCGTGAAACGCTCCTCTTGGCGCTAAAAAGGGCGGATTTGAAACAAGTTTATGCCCGAGTATCTGGGTCTGCATTATCTCGCCTGCAGCGCTGAGAACAGGTAAAACAGGCGACAGCGGGCTTAAACCGCGCTTTGTAGACGGGTCTTTTACAATGTTTGCATAAATATAGGGACAGCTGACATAAGGATTGGGTTCATTTTGCACTACCGCAATACGCCCTATCACGACTATAAGGCGGTTTTTAAGTATTTTACCGCAATCAAGTCTTATATTGCCCCAGAATTTAAGCACCTCTACAAGCCCGTCGGATACACCCGTTGTATCTTTATCTTTTTTTGAACGTTCAAGCAGAGTTTCAAGTTCGTATTTTAAGTCCTCGTTTATTGTAAAATTTTCTTTATTTTCAAGAACTTCATTAACTTCCATCCAGCTTCTGTGGATTTTAGGACAGGAATCCCAGTTTTTAACCCTTTGTGTATCAAAAACAAAATCACAGGGCGGAATTATTTTCAGCGAAGCGCCTTCGTAGGTTTTTTCCTTTACGGTTTTAAAAGACTCAAGAAGCGGATTTTGAATTTTCTCATAAAGAGTGGTTGCAACACGTCTTTTTCTCCATCTTGTTTCCCAGCCCACAAAAAGCGTTACTTCGCCTGTTTCAATAAGCTGGTCAATTATTTCCTCCAGCTTATCGGTAAATTTCATTTTCTCAAGCGCATTGCATAAAAATATTTTATGGTTATTGGCACGTTCGGAGTTTGAATTATCAGCCTCGGACACATCAAAAAGCCCTTCGGGATAAGAAGAAATGGCCTCAAGCAGGTGAGCTTTAAGCGTTGAGGCCTGCTCCCAGGCATCGGGCAGAGAAAGTTTTTTTATGCCGGGTTCATAGTGGCTGCAAGCCGAGTAAATGGCACTTCTGACGTTTTTTATGTGCGAGAGTTGATTGCGCCTTTCTTCATTCAATTTGTCAAACTTGGCGCAAATTTTATTTTTTATTTCTTCCGACTCCAAATCCGTAAGTTTTATCTGTTCAAATTCAGTGTTTTTCATATTTTCACCTTCCTATATTTTGTCGGGGTCAAGCCCTTCTATGTTTTCAAATATTGATTTTTTACTCTTTATGTCCTCGCATTTTGCACCGCCCAGCTGTTTACAAAGCCCGTCAAGTGCGCGAAGTGCAAGCTGCGGTTCTTTAAGACCGTTTTCATCCTCAAAGAACGCATATTCAATAATTTTTAAATATTTCTGCACTATAAATGCCTTTGTAATCTCGAGTTTGTCGGCATTTTGCTTTATGATTTTATTTAGCATGCCGATTTTTTTCGGATCATCTAAAATTTTTTTTACATTTGTAACAGAAATTTGATTCTTGTACCCGGCAAGCCGCGCACTGTGCTCTGCGTCCAGTGTTCTGGCATAATGTTCGAGGAATTTTTTCTGATTAATATTAATATTTTCTTTATTCATACTTTAACATTTCTTAATAAAGTCATTGCTTTTTGCCGAAGAATTATGTACAATAGATTTGTTGTTAATGCTTCGGCTAGTATGCGAATGGGGTTTCGACCCCTTTTTTTTCGCATAATTTTGACCAAAAAAAGACCCGGAACGGTCTTATGAAAAGACCGCCCGGGGACAGAATTATCAGGACTTTTTAATAAGTTCCGCTATTTGTGCATCGATTTCGTCTTCATGCTTAAGAAATTCATCCGTAGACATGGACATAACATCGCTTACACTGTAATAGGGGCGGCTTTTCAAACTGCCGTCAAGCGCGCCTCCCGCAGCACTTTCAAGTTTATTTAAAAATCTTGAATTTTCCTGCTGCAGAAATTGTGCATATTTTGGGTTTTTTGCACAGAAACGCTTTATTGCATCTTCCTCTGTTTGTTTTGTAATGGCGGCAATTGTTTGAAGTTCCTGTGCGTCAAAATTTGACCCGAGAGAATTCAAATACTCAAAAAGCACTTCTCTGCCTTTGAAAAAGTCAGGCTCCTGATTTAAAAATTCTTCAAAAACCGCGGGGCGGTTTTGCGCATTTTGTGACGCTGCACCTGTCTTTTGTGCAGCAGGCGCAGATGTTTGCGGCATGTTAAGAATTTGTTTATTATTTGCATTATTTATGTTAGAGTCCTGCTGTTTGGTGGCATTATTTAAATACAAGGACTTTAAGAGAGTTTCCAAGGATTCCCTCTGGCCGAGTTGCATATTATTAAGCGATGTTGTTTGACGTTGGTTATTGTTTGCCTGCGGCATAAAGGCATTTGGCCTTTGAGCCAGAAGTGCCTTCAGCAAAAGTTCTTGAACCATATTATCTTTCATCTTATCCCTTCCTTTAACCTAGTTTTACGTATGTCCCCGTCGGGGACTTTTTTTTACCCGCGCCGCTTGAATCGTGAC
>DVFS01000068.1 GCA_018713115.1 Candidatus Galligastranaerophilus faecipullorum | reverse complement strand
TCCTTTGGTGCTTGATCCGGATTCACCGCTGTAGGAGATAGTAGTACAGGGAACTACCGAAGCTCCGCTTTTTCCGTCAGGGTCAATCTGGCATAGCCATTGAGAGGTTTGTCCCGAAGCTGTTCCGTTTGGTATTTTTTCACCGTTTGCATTTGATTTTGCTCCATACCCTCCAAAACCGCCAAACACTATATATTCGCCTATTTTTTTACTTCCTCTTTTATGAACAACTGTTGTTCTTCCGCCTTGATTACCATTGCCGAGTCTTTCTGTCAAACCGTTTGAACGGTTTGCATTATATGCCCCTGCATTACCGCCTTCACCGATTGTTATTTCGAGTTTGTCATTAGGCAAAACATTTATTGCTATTTCCAAAACCGCTCCCGAGGCGCCGCCTGCACCTGAGTATCCGATATAATTATTTATCGATTTCACGCAGCGCACAGCTGCAGCCTGAGACATACTGAATTCCCTTGTAAATAATCCTGTGCCCTTGGCATCCCATCTAAGATATGCATTTTCACCGTGAATTGAAAAAGGATTACACCAATCATTTGACACCCCCAGACACTTACTTAGGGGGCTACATTGTTTAACTTTTGAGTTTATGGTTTCTTTAGAGCAGCCCGTAGCATGATCTTGACAGCTATTCCAGGTGCACAAACCTATGTTTCCGCTTCTTAACCAATCATCAGAAAATTGAACAAGTTTGTTTAATTCTTCATATTTTGGAAGCCTGTATTCACCTTGCGAATTGTGCCCCACGTAGTTCAAATAACTTTTGCACACATTACCTGCTCCCTGATATGTGTATTGCATTGTATCTAACCATACCCATGCGCAATTTCCTCCTGTACAAGTTTGGGTATACGGGGCTTCTATTGTTACTCCTGCATTCCAAAAGCCACCATATTGTCCGCTTGTTGAACGGGTATCCCTATTGTTTTTCATCCAGCAAAGGTCTGATTCATCTTTTGAACCTCGTGTGGCTCGAAATTCATCACTTCTGCAGGTTTGTCCCGTTGAGTTCCCGTTTCCTGCGCCTCCGCCGCCGCCGGAACCTGTTATTGTCAGTGTGATTTTATTAACTCCGTTCGGCACTGTCCAGTTTGAGTTAGATGTAAAAGCAGTGTTTTTAGTGCCCGATTCGCTTGCACCCGCTCCTCCGCCTCCGCCTCCTGCGCCTTGTATAAAGAGAGTATTAATACCAATTGGAACATCAAAAGTATAAGTGCCCGGGTTTGTAAAGATTTCTAACCCTTTTTTATTATCAGTTGTAACTGATATGTTATCTTTCATGCGTTTTGTAATTACGGGTGCCAATGCTACCATAATTACGGAAATTACAAGTACTGCCGTTAGAAGTTCCGCAAGGGTAAAAGCTGTTTTTTTCATTTCATACCTCAATTTGTTAATTAAAAGTATAGAACATGTTTATTACTTTTACAAGTTTTTTGTAGCATATTTATGGTTTAAAAAGTAACAAATACACTCTATGCTTATAGCAAAGGGTAACATGGAGTTTTGTATGATTGCCGAAGATAAGAAGTTTATCGGACAAAAAATCAAGCAGCAGAGAAAGCGTCTTAAGCTGACACAGTTTGAACTGGCTGAAAAAGTCGGAATCCATGAAAAACAATTATCCAGAATTGAAGCAGGGCTTCACTATCCTTCTCTGGAGAATTTTATAAAGATATTGCGCGTGCTTAAAATCAATTTGTGTGAATTTGAAGAAAAAAAAGAAATAAATCCCATAAAAGACGATATTAATCAGATTTTAAACGATTCAGACAGCAAGGAGTTAAAGCTGTACCGTGACGTTATTGTAAGCATAAAACAAAATCTCTGAAAAAATTAATGCATAAACATGATTTATGGCAGCATTAAAAAATATACAATTTAGCCTATGAGTGAATCTTTAAAAGTATCTTTTTACGGCGATTTTACGTTTGGCGAAAATTATCAAGCTAAATATGACTTTCAGGAAAAAGTCAGCATTTTAAGGCAAAAGGGATATGATTTTTTATTTGACAATGTCAAACATATATTATACGGGTCTGATTACAATATAGTAAATCTTGAAACACAGATTACCAATGCAAAAAATTCTTCCCTTGAAGGGAAGAAAGCCGTTTTGCACTGGAATGACCCGGGTATTGCTCCAAAAATGCTCAAAAAATACAAAATTCAGGCGGTGTCTCTTGGCAACAATCACGGGTTTGACTTTGAAGATAAGGGATTAAGGCAAAGTATAGAAGCGCTTAAAAGTGAAGATATCGAGTACTTTGGCGCGGGAGTTGATGAAGGCGAGGCGGCAAAACCGCTTGTAAAGCAGTTTAAAATCGGCGAAAGGACGCTCAACCTCTATGTATTTGGCGGGTATAAATACAGAGAAGACTACGACAGGGATTTTGAATTTTATGCAAAGGATAAAAAATCGGGCATAAATTTACTTTTACCCGAGAAAGCCTGCGGACATATAAGAAAAATCAAAGAAAATGACCCTGATTCGTATGTGGTCATCTTTGTGCATTTTGGTTTTGACCTGCAAAAAACGGTGCCTATGCAAAAAGAAATGGCGCGCGGCTTTGTTGATTCGGGCGCGGATATTGTCATAGGACACGGACCGCATATGATTAATCAAATTGATTTTTATAAATCAAAACCGCTTATCTACAGTCTGGGGAATTTTATCTTTCCTGCTGATTTCAGGAGCAAATGCTCGCCGTATAATCTTATCTCAACACTTGAATTCAGGGAGTCAAAAAAGGAGCCCGAAGTAAGGCTTTACCCCGTTTATATGGAAAATAACTCAAAAACTCCCAAAACAAGACTCATAAAAGAAGATGAAATACATATAGTCCAAAATCTTTTATGCGAGGAAGATACGAGCATAAAAGAGCACTTAGAGTACTCAAATGACGCGTTTGGTATATATTTTCGGCTTAAGATAAAATGAAAATAAAAGAAGCAATTGAAAAAATAAACGGCTTTTCGCTTGTTTTAAATAATGAAGATAAAACTTACAGATTCTCTGCCACGCGTGAATATGCGTCATGTCTGAATGAGGATTATATATATTTACCGCTTATTGAAAACAGGGAAGAAAATCTTTTTGAAGAGCTTAAGGCACATCTTTCAAATGCACGCTGCAAGGGATTTTTTATTGATAAAAAAATACTTGATGAACCCGAAAATCAAAACTCTTATCATAAACTGATGAAGGAATTTTCCTCCAAGATTGAAGTCATAGTGCTTGTGAGAAATGTTTTTAACAGCGCGCTTAAAATCTGCGAAGAAAATGTTGACAGGTATATGCCGCAAATAGTAAGCATATCGGGCAGCGAAGAAAAAAGCGTGCTTGTAAATATGGTATCTTATATGCTCTCGCAAAAAGGTGCAACTCTTGCCTCGGTTCTCTCAGGCGCCCCATGGCAGAAGCTTTTTGAACCGCTGCTTTTGATTGATGAAAATACAAAATACTGCGTTATTGACATTGATTCAAGGAAAACAAACGTAAGTCAGAATGCGGGTAAAATACTCAAAAACAATACGGTGCTGTTTTCAAAAACTTCCGTAAATTACAGTAATTTATACAAAGGAGCGCAAAACTACCTTTTTGAAATAACGAGCATACTTGACTACCCTGAAAACGTAAAAAAGGTTTTTACATACGAAGAAAACGATCTTATAAACACATACATAGGGCAGTGTGAAAATCTTGAATTTATTTATGAATCACAAATTAAAAGCGGGATTTTAAATAAAAAATTTTCAAAAACAAAAATGCTTAATATTAAATACGGGGATTTAGAGTTTGAGACCGGGAATTTTTCGTATTTTATCCCGCGCTGTGCGGTTATGAGCGCAATGTGCGCAAAATACCTCGGCGCAGATGATAAAACCGTAAAAAAATGTTTAAAACATTTTAAGGATATTTCGGGCACGTTAATTGAAAACAGGCTTGAAAATAATAATTACAGTGTTTTAAGCACGCTTGAGCATACGCATTTTTCAACCGTCAATGCAATTAAGACATTTTGCAAAAAATATAAAGACCATAAAAAAATTCTTGTTTTATCAAGGATAATAGGGCTTGGCGAATACGACAGAGAGCTGCACAATGACATTATAAGACAGGCAGCGAAAGAAAAGTTTGACACAATAGTACTTATTGATATGTCCGACTGGGGCGCATACTACAGAACACTGGATAAATTTGCACATATAAGAAAATTCTCCTCCAAAAACAATAAATTGGACGAGCGCGAGCTTATGGATATAGGATTGTTTTTAAAAGGAAAAACAGACAGCAATACTGCACTTCTTGTCTGCACAAGTCCGTCATTAAATCTGGAGTTTTTATTTTAATGAAATATACACTGAAAGAAATACTTGCGAACACATCATCTTATCTTTTTTACAGGCGCGGAGAGGAAATTTTTAACAAAACTTACCGTCCTACAATACTTTTAAAGGAAGTAAAGCCTGATGGTGACATTATATATTTCCCCTTTAGCGCCGTTGTAAATAATATACCGACAGAAACTTTCAGCGACACAGAGGCGGCAATTATTAAAGGTGCAAGAGCCTTTGCGTTTGATGAAGAGCGCATGCGCGACAGGAAATTTCTTGATATGCTCTACGATATTTTAAAAAAATACGAAGATAGAATAGATTTTGTTATAATGACTCAAAATGCGCTCAATGCAATGTTTTTGCTGGCACAGTACACAAGAGCGAAGAAATTTTCAAAAGATTTAAAAGTTATCTGTGTCACGGGCTCCATAGGAAAAACCTCTACAACAGAGATGGTTTATTCAATCTTTAAACAAAAACACAAGATTTTCCGCGGCGACCCTATGGTAAATTTAAGACTCAGAATAAATCACAAACTGATAGAAGCCGACAGCGACTGCGAGTATCTGCTTTTTGAATGTTCGGGCGCAATTAAAGGGTACTTAAAAAAATTCTCCGAACTTCTGGTGCCGGACGGGGTGATTTTGAGCAAGGTGGGAACAGAGAACCTTGGCAAGTATGGCAGCATACAAAATATTGCAGATGAAAAATGCTCGCTTATGACCTGTTTAAGACCTGATTCAACAGCAGTTTTAAACGACAGCCCGGAAATCAGAAATGCGGCAAGAAATTATAACTGCAAGCAAATTTTTACAAAGGAAGGCGACTATAAACTCATAAAAACAGACAACAGCGGGTCTGAATTTCTCTACAAAGGAGAAAAATACACCTTAAGTGTCGCAGGAGAACATCAGATAAATAATGCAATAAAAGCAATAGAGCTGGCAAAAAGCTTTAATATTGACGATGAATCAATCAAAAAAGGGCTTTTTGAATTTCAATCCGTCGGAAGCAGATGGATGACAGATAAATACAAAGACGCTGTTGTCGTGACGGACGCGCCGAATAACCCGAGTTATGAAACCATGATTTCCTGCATTACAACTTTTCTGAACATCTATAAAGACTCACCGCTCAAAAGAGTGGTAATAAGCGGCATAAGAGAACTCGGAACTTATGAAAAAGAAGTCCACACAAAGCTTGCGGAATTCATAGCGCAGCAGGACATAGATGAGCTTATCTGTGTTGAAAAAGAAGCCAAAACAGTATATGACTACATTAAAGAAAAAGCTCCGCATATAAAAACCGTTTATTTTGACAAACCGGAAGATATTGACGAAAACGACCCGTTTGTCAAATACATTCTGGATACACTTGATGAAAAGCAGGCACTTCTTATAAAAGCTCAGGGAATCGACCCTGTGGTAATGTATGAAAAAGTGCGTCTGGTGCTGAATCGCATACTTAAGGGAATTTAGTATTTTTTAGTGTTCTTTGCAAGAGTGATAAATTCCTTGGCGTAATTGACCGGCACAGCAAAGCCTATACCTATATTTGAACGGTTGTTATCAGGATTGTAGATAGACTGATTTATACCGATTACTTCACCGTCCAAATTTAAAAGCGGCCCGCCCGAACATCCCGGATTTATGGCGGCATCGGTCTGGAGTTTTTTCCTGTCATAATCAATTCTTGAGATTATACCCGTAGTAAGAGTTCCCCTGAAACCGAAAGGATTGCCTATGGCAAGCACTCTCTGCCCCACTTTTACTGTTTCGGAGTCACCCAATCTTATTACGGGGAGCTTTTCTTTAGGTGTAATTTTTATAAGCGCAAGGTCGTTTTTATCCTTTAAAACGGCAAATACCGTTGCTTTATAGGTCTTTCCGCTCTGGGTTGTTACTTCTATATTTTTTGATTTATTAATTACATGTGAACTTGTAAGTATAATCCCCGACGGGTCAATGACGCAGCCCGTGCCTGATGATATACCCTGATCTAAATCCGCATCAATTGCAACAATAGACGGCGTAATTTTTTCATAAACACTTATACTGGCACTCTCGTCCCCCGAGCGTGCCATATTGGCAGCAAAAACATCGTTAACATTGCTTAACAAAAATAAAAATAAAGGCAATAATAGTGCACAAAATGTTTTTTTAAACATGTAACCACTCCATTATCGTATACAGGGATAATAGAGAATTTAAACGAGGAAGAGTATTTTTTCATTGCCCAAAGTGCTATGTTATGATACAATTCTCGTAAACTTTAGGAAAGGAAAAAACATGAGAAGTATCGAAGTTTTCAAAAGACATTTAAGAGAGAAAAGAGCAATCAAAATCATTTCAGGTATTGATAATTACAATCTCGACTCTGTTAAAAAAGTTGTAAGTGCCGCTCAAATGGGCTTAGCAAGCGCAGTTGACGTTGCATGTGATAAAGAAGTATTTGAAGTTGCGGCAAAAAACACCACACTGCCCATCTTTGTTTCATCTATACACCCCTTCAAACTTGCAGAAGCTGTTAAATGGGGCGCTGACGCTATTGAAATCGGTAACTTTGACGCTTTATACAAAAAAGGTGAAACCTTTAGCGCTGATGAAGTCTATGAAATCGCCCTTGAAACAATGAGCCTTGTTGAAGGAAAAAATATTTTCATCTGTGTTACCATCCCCGGTAATATAGACATCAAAGAACAAATTGAACTGGCTAAAAACTTTGAACTGCTGGGTGTTGACCTTATTCAAACAGAAGGTATGAAACCTCAGGGTATCAAAACTGTCGGCGCAAAAGCACTTCTTGAAACCGCACAGGCTACAATCGGAAACACTCTTGAACTTTCCCGCCACGTTTCAATCCCTGTTATGAGCGCTTCAGGTATCAGCGCACAAACCACACCTCTTGCATTTGCCGCAGGCGCTTCGGCAGTAGGCGTAGGTTCTGCAGTTAACAAACTCGACACTCAAATTGAAATGGTTGCTACAATCAGAAATATCGTAGCCTCCGTTGCTTACAGAAACTCCATCAACAAAGAAATCGCAAGAAACCACAAAGAACTTGAACTCTTTGCAAAATAGAGTTTTTGATAAAAGTCTAAAGCCGCCTTAAAGGCGGCTTTTTTAGTTGTTTTAAATTTGTTTTTCATATTTGGCGATAAGCTTACTAGTACTGCAATACATCTATTCTTTCCTTTTAGTCATATTATCAATAATACCCTTTAGTTCGCAGCTGAGATAATTGGGGCAGCTGTTCCAGATTAGTGTCTGCGCAAGTGCGTTTTCATCAGGCGATATTGCCCTGCACTCACCCTTTAAAACATCAACAGTGCCGTCAGGTACGGAAGAGAAGTTTGCACAGGTCTGACATATCTTAAGTGTATAACCTTTTGTTTTTATCTTTTTTGAAATATCGCTCATAGCGTCATACATTCTGATAAAAGAATCGGAAGTGACGTGTTTTTTGCCGCATTCAAATACAACTTTTCTCATGCCGTCTTCAGATACGAGAATCAATTTACACAATGTATCTTTTCTGCCGTCTGAAACAATAGCATTTACTGCGGCGGAATTAACATTTTCATCTTCGTGTATACGGTTTTCTATCCAGACAAGAGATATTTTTTTGGTAAAAATCTTTGCTCTCTGCCACAAAATACAGGCAGGATAAAAGGATATATACATCCTTTCTTTTATATTAAGCCTTGCCGCAAAAGTCCCGAGAATAAAGTTTAAAATGAGCAATACACCCAGATGCAGCGTAAATTTAAACTCAAAAGACGTATAATATCTGAAGGCAAAAAACAAAAGTATGCAATATGAAATCATCACCCCTAAAGTATCGGGCTTTAAGATATAAAAAACAAACTCCTTAAAATGCCACGGCTTTGTTAAAGACTTGGGAAGATAGTATTTAAACATTGCAAGCCTTTGCATAATAGACGGGGTTGAAGCGTCATAGTTTTCAACATCCACCGTTGTTGAAATAAAAGGCGAAAATGTCGGGCGGATAGAATTTGACGCCAGAAAGAGCGAAAATTTTAATTCATCATTTTTTGTTTCAAAACAAACACGCCCCGTTTTTTCAAGAATATCCGCACTTATCACACAGTTTGAACCGTCTATTATAACTGGCATTTCAAACATTGTACGCACAATGTTTTG
The DNA here is from genome assembly GCA_018713115.1 of Candidatus Galligastranaerophilus faecipullorum. GTDB lineage: Bacteria > Cyanobacteriota > Vampirovibrionia > Gastranaerophilales > Gastranaerophilaceae > Galligastranaerophilus > Galligastranaerophilus faecipullorum. The sequence continues at coordinate 49,461 of DVFS01000068.1, read as the reverse complement.
AACTTTGTTTTGATACTTTAGGTAAGCACGCAAAACCTGACATTTTACCTGGCTTAAAAAATCTCCGCTTGACGATGTGACACCCAGCTTGCCTGTTAAAACACAAGATTTATACACGGATTTATTAACACAGGAGAGATAATTTTCATCCGCCATTCTGTCTGCACCTAAAAATACAAACGCACTGAATCTGTCCTCGGAAACTATTTTTTCAACAAAAAGCGAAACCGCCTTATCTTTTGAAAAGTACTCGGGATTTTCAATTGTATGAACCTGTGCGCCGTACACAAACTCGGGAATAGATATATTTTCTTTGTCTTTCTTAAAAATCACGTGCACTTCGTAGTTTTCTTTAGGGAAAGTCTGGTTATCAAGCACTCTTAAAAGGTCATAAAGCCTTTTGCTGCTTGAGTCCGCCCAGATAATAACACAGAGATTGTTAAGCGAGCCGCCCGATTCAAGAAGCATTTTTGTATCGGAAACAAATTCCCCTGCGCCAAACGCTTTGAGATTAAGGGTCAGAGTGTATATTGAGTAAATTATTATATATATAAATAATGAAAATAAAATTAAATTTACTATCAGCATTGCTACATTCTATATAAAAATATTGTAAAAATCTAGCTTTTTTTACAATATTTTGCGATAATTAACAGGTAAACAGTTAAACTTTGGAGGAACAAATGAGCCAAGAGTATTACTACATGGACGGCAAATATGTACCATCAAATGAAGCAATGATTCCCGTTAGAACCCACGCTTTTTTATATGGCACATCAGTGTTTGAAGGTATCAGAGGATACTACAATCAGGAAGAAGACCAGATTTATGCTTTCCGTATGAAAGAGCACTTTGAGCGCCTTTTAAACAGTTGCAAAATTATGCATATGGACCCTAAGCACAGCGTTGAAGAATATATGCAGATTACAAAAGATTTGCTCAAAAAAAACAACTACCGCGAAGACTGCTACATTCGTCCCGAAGTATACAAGAGCGCTCTTAAAATAGGTCCCAGCCTTCTGGATAACCCTGATTCCGTACTTATTTTTACAATTAAACTCGGAAATTATTTCGGAGGCGAGAAAATGCTCAACATCTGTGTTTCAAACTGGATGAGGCTTGAAGACAATACCATTCCTCCGCGCGCAAAAGTGTCTGGCGCATATGCAAATACCGCCCTTATGATTACCGACTCAAAACTTGCAGGCTTTGACGACTGCATTTCAATCTCCGCCTCAGGTCATGTAGCGGAAGGTTCCGCGATGAATTTCTTTATCGTTGAAGGTAATACCCTTGTTACAACGCAGACCACAAGCAATATTCTGGTAGGCGTTACAAGAAATACTATTATGGAAATCGCAAAAGAAGAACTCGGTATGGAAGTCTGCGAAAGAGAAATCGACAGAACCGAGCTCTACACGGCAAATGAAGCATTCTTCTGCGGAACGGGTGCACAGGTTGCCCCCATCGGCTCAATTGACCACAGACCGGTAGGTGACGGCAAAGTCGGCAAAAAAACCGCAGCAATTTCAAAACTCTACTTTGACATAGTCCGCGGCAAAAATGAAAAATACAAAAAATGGTGCACACCGATTTATGAATAATCTCGGTATAAATTTCCTCGGGCAGTGTGTCCAAAATTTTATACAGGCTATGAAGTACACTTTTAAAGGCAACGTTGCCTTTAAAAGTGTTATTTCCCAGGCGGCGCGCATAGGTTTTGACTCCCTTGGCATATCCTTAATGATTGTATTTATCGCAGCCTCTGTCATTGCACTGCAGGTGTCAAACCAGTTTCTTATGTCAGGCGCAGACAGCTATATCGGCGGATTTTTAGCTATCGCGCTCATCCGTGAAATTGCCCCCGGCTTTGCGGCTCTTGCAATAGGAGCACGCGCAGGCACGGCGATTACCGCACAAATTGCCAATATGAAAGTAACATCGCAGGTTGATGCAATTAAAGCCCTCAAGGTTGATCCCATAGGCTACTATTTTGCACCGAGAATTTTAGCGGGCGCCGCAGGTGTTATGTGCGTTGTTTTATTGGCGGAATTTACGGGAATTATAGGCGGTATGATAGTTTCGTATTTTTCGGTCGGTTTGCACCCGAATCGCTATTTTAATTCAGTCTGGCTTATGCTTAACACAAAAGATATTTATGTAAGCATTTTAAAAGGTTTTTTATTCGGCGCCATTATATCAACCGTCTGTGCAACGGTCGGCTACAATACTACGGGCGGTGCTAAAAATGTCGGCGAGTCCACAACAAAATCAGCCATTTTGTGCACCATTTACCTTCTTATGGCAGATCTTCTTATAGGCTTCCTTTTCTATACAAGCAATCATTAATTTGATGTATTTTTTTCGGTTTCGACTAAATCTTTTCCACATTTTAGACGATGAAGCGCAATCCCCCATGGAGTATTCTTTTATTATCAAACTTGGTAAAAGAGGAAAATTAACTTGAGGAGGTTTAATTTCAGGCTTCAGAGTATCTTAAATCTCAAGGAGAAAAAACTTGAAGACGAAAGACTAAAACTGGCGGGAATAATTTCCGTACTTGAATCCCAAAAAGACATTCTGCTTGAAATGAACGAAAAAAAAGAGTATCTTGAAGCACAGCTTGAAAACATAACAAACTCACAGGTGCTTGATATCCAAAACGTAGTCGGTTATAAAAACTTTTTAAACCAAACGGCACAAGACATCAAAATGCAGTTTGAAATAATTAAAAAGACACAATTTGAACTTGAAGAACAGCAAATAAAAGTTAATGAGGCTTACAGAGAAGTAAAAGTACTTGAAAAACTCAAAGAAAAACAATATAAAAACTTTCTTTTTGAATACGAACAAACACAAATAAAAGAAATAGACGACATAACAATCTCAAGACAAAGAAGGGCGATTTAGAAAATGCAAAACTTCATTGCCGGAAATACAAAAACACAGAGTATAGAAGACTATATCGGTAAAACAAATACATCCAATCTGCAGGCAACAAGCGAGCAGGGAAATGATTTTGCCAGAATTCTGGGTCTCGATAAAGACAATTCAAGAAATTATACAGACAGGACACACCACGAAAAAAACAACACAAAGACATTATACGATACTGAAAATAAATACGAAAAAACAGACAGAAGAGATTCAAAAGAGAAAAATGCACCCCGGCGGGAAGGTGTTACAGACACCGTTAAAAACAACGGAGCCGCAGATTACAATGATAATTCAAAAACAACTGTTGACAAGGTTGACAGCAAACCGGTAATAAAAGAAGCAAAAGAAACTCTTGAAGGTGCAAATACCGAAGTTTTAAGCGCAGATGACGCAATTAAACAAACAGCGGAGAAAATAGACAATCTTATTGAAAATTCTCTAACCGGCCAGCTTGATATGGCAGATGTTGAAGAAATTAAAAATGTTTTAAATGAAATTAAAGCAAAAATCGACAACGGCAAACTGGTAGTAAATGAAGATACAAAACAGGCGTTAAATAACATCATAAACAGGCTTTTAACACAAAATCCGAAAGACTTTGAGGTTGACGCGTTAATAAAGGATTTTAAACAGCTTGCACAGGATATTCAGGCAAATACATTCAAAACAAATTCACAGGTGAAACTCGAGGAAGAAGCTTCAAATCCCTTAAAAGCGCTGGAAGTTAATGTAAACACGGAGGATACAAATACTCCCGAGGTTAAGGACAAAAAAATTGTAAACGAAGAAAAAAATACTCTTAAAACAAAAGAAGCACAAACAAATATTCAGGTAAATTCCGAAGTAAAAGAAGTGCAAAAAAGCGATAGCGCATCAGAAAAAGCGGATATCGAACAGGAAATGCTTGAAGAGATGGATGTAAAAATAGAAGAAGTATCAGGCTCTTCAACATCAAGCAGTGACACGTCCGAGAAAAATTTCACAACAGCGCAGGATGAAGTTATCAAGCTTCAAATAGAAAACGCCGAAGCCGATACAAGTACACCCGTAACATTTGCATTCGACAGAAGTATTAAAAATGCAAATGCCGCAAATAATCAGATAAGACTTGAAGGCATTGCAAAAGAACTCAACACAAATGATATTTTAAATCAGATAGGCTCAAAATTTGAACAATTAAAAGACGGTTCAAGCACAAAACTTACAATGACCTTAAGACCCAATGACCTCGGGCGTGTAACAATTGAATTACTGTCAAATGCAAACGGAATCTCAACAAACATTATTGCCCAGAACTCGCAGGTCAAAGAACTTCTTGACAAAAACATAGATATTTTAAAACAACAGCTTGCACAGCAGGGTATAAATGTTCAAAACATTCAGGTTAAAACCGTTGAACAAAATGCACAGGCAAGTCTAAACAACAGCTTCGGCGACAGAGGCCAGGGCGAACAGGACACAAACAACAACCGGGAAAACAAAAATCCCGGCAGCAGACAAAACGACAGCAATAAACACGGGGAAGAAAGCTACAAATTTAACCAATCAAACGTAATTGAAAACATAGATTTTGAAAACAATTCCCGCGGGGCAACTGCAAGTATAAATACGCTCAGAGGGAAGATAAGCTACAATTTATAATCAGGGGAGAAAGTAATGTCATCGAACATTATAAATGAAATTAACAATATGCAAAACTGGACAGCTCAGCAGGAAGCCTTAAAATCAAAAACCGAAGGTACTGACAACACGCTTGATCAGGATATGTTCCTGAAACTTATGCTGGAACAGCTTAAATATCAAGACCCTCTGAATCCTATGAGCAACCAGGACTTTTTGGCACAACAGGCACAGTTTACACAGCTTGAACAGCTGCAGCAGTTAAACGAAACAATTGAAGCCAACAGCGGCTTAACACAGGGCATGGATTTAATCGGAAAAGAAGTAACCCTTATGGATCCTGATGACCCCAACAAAACAATAACAGGTGTTGTAGAAGAAGCGGTTTTTTATCAAAACGGATGCGCCGTAAAAGTTAACGGTAAAGAATACCCCGCAGGTCTTATACTGAGTGCAAAAGAACCGACAGGCGAGGTAACGCCTCCTGCTGAAGGCAGTGATAGTTCAACAGATGAGAGCGGCACAAACAACAATACAGAATCAGGCAGCAGTGAAACAGAAGACGGAAACGGGGTAAGTGAAAAAATAAAAAGCTTTGTAGGCAATGCAGCCGCAGTTTCAAAAACAGCAGCAGCATTTACATATCTTGGAAATCTGTTCAGCGGTTTAGTGGATAACAATAAAGAATAAATCAAGGGAGGAGAATAAATGTCACAGGCAATGAACACCGCAATGTCGGGTATTAACGCAAACCAGCTACACATTAACGTAGTGGCCGACAATATTGCAAACTTAAATACCACGGCTTTTAAGGAGTCGCAAATGACTTTTAAAGACGTATGGTACCAGACAAGAACAACAGGTACCGCACCTACGGGTGATTTAGGCGGAACCAACCCATTTCAAATAGGCGTAGGCACAACAGTTGCAGGAATTTCAAGAAACTGGGCCGCAAACAACATAAACACAACAGGCCGCGACACCGATATGGCCCTGCAGGGCAACGGCTTCTTTACTGTTATGGACGCAGAAGGCAATATCTTTTTAACCCGCGACGGCAGTTTTGATTTAGACGCTAACGGGGATCTTGTGACATCACTAGGTTATAAAGTACTTGGTACAAATTCCGATTATTCAATGAATGCAACAAAAATACCCATCCACATACCCCAGACCATAAGAGCAGGAGCATATGAACAGCCCGCAGGACTGCTGGCAAATAAAAACCTTGACGATATAAACGGTACTGACGGTAAAATAACAGGCGGAACATTCAGTATTACTCCGACACTCAACGACGGCACGGAAGGCACTCCTATTGAAGTTACTATTTCCGGCACAGGCACTGTGCAAAATATGGTAAATGAAATCAACGCCGCACTTGCAGGACAAAATATTACATGTGCCATAGTCGACGGCGGACTTACGTTCCAGACACAGGGCAATGTACAAAAACTAAAATTTGAATCAGGTACGTCAAACTTTGTTGACCAGACAGATATTGCCCTGCAGGCTGACGGAACCGGAGAATATTCAACCGCAACAATGGACTGGAAAGTTGATATAAGACCGGGTGACGGCAGCAAAGACGCTCTCATCTACTCAAGCTTTTCTGTCGGTGTAAATGGTGTTATTACCGCAAAATACGATAACGGCGATACAATTACTGTATGGGAAGACCCCCAGGACGGTACAAAACTTTTCAAATACACAACAGCGGAGGGGGATGAAATACTGGGCCCTAATGATGTAACCATTTTTGCGGATGTCTTGCAACCTGAGAATTTACAATTCCAGTTTGCCGCCCCCAGAAACTATGAAGGCCTTGTGGGACAAGGCAACAACCTCTACAGCGTAGGGCCGGATACAGGTGATGTTGTATACTCACAGGGTAATGACAACGGTATTGGCGCACTTGTATCGGGAGGACTTGAAGCTTCTAACGTAGACCTGTCACGTCAGTTTTCAAATATGATTATGGCACAGCGCGGAATCGAAGCCAATTCAAGAGTATTTGATACCGCAAACAGCATACTTCAAACGCTTGTATACTTAGGACGCGGCTAGAAAAAATTCACATTCCAACTTTTTAAATCTGTCCGGATAATTTTATCCGGACTTTTTATTTTACAAGAACATCAATTTCCGAGAAATCGCTTAAATAAGGCAAATGCTCTTCGCCGATTAATTCTCCGGGCAGTAAAACTGAAATCCCCGGAGGGCACAGCGCAATAACTTCAGCACAAACCCTTCCGATAGCGTCTTCTTTTTTTATTCTTTCTTTTTTGGAAAAATAAGCTTCTCTTGGCGTCATTACAACCTTAGGAGCCGTAAGCGGCATAAACTTAACTTCTTCCAGATAAGAAAGGTCAGGGTAATTGCCGGAAGCAATTTTTTTCAGGGCATCGATGAGCACGTCAAACTCTTCCTGTGTGTTGCCTATATTTGATAAAATTAAAATTCCCTCATCGGAAGCACTTTCAATCTCTATTGAAAAATCAAGTTCTAAAATACTCTCCAAACGCTTACCACTTAAGCCTTCGACTTTTAAAAATATTTTTGTAACATCAAAGGAAACATTGCTCATGGAGTTTAACACTCTGACACCGGCTATTTTTGAAGCTTCTTCCCTAAAGTAAAGCGCGTTATCAAGTGCGTTTTCTATAGCAAGGGCGCCGTCGTTTGAAGATAAAAAAGCACGCGCTGCATCAAGACTGGTTAAAAGCAGTAAAGACGGGCTTGTTGTGTGCAGTAGCTTTAAGGCATGTTCAATTTTATGTTCATCAAACCTTGAAGTCTTTGAAATATGAAGCATGGAGCTCTGTGTCATAGACCCGCCTGTTTTATGAAGCGAGTGAACAACCGCGTCTGCGCCGCATTTAAGAGCAGGTTTTGGCAGAACATCCGAAAAATTCCACAGACAGCCATGCGCTTCATCAACAATAAGCGCCGCGTCAAATTCATGGCAAACCCTTGCAATAGCCTCAATATCAGATACCACACCCTCATAAGTAGGATTCGTAACCCACACAAGAGAAGTGTCGGGATTTTCTTCAAGTGTTTTTCTGAGTTCAACGGGATTAACAGCGCCGTAAATTGCCCAGTTATCAAGTTTTTTAGGCATCAGCCAGTGAGGATTTGCTCCAGATATAATCATGCCTGATAATACCGAACGATGGCAGTTTCTGCCTATTACAATTTTGTCCCCGGGTCTTGTAAGCCCGAAAGCAAGTGCAAGATTGGCAATAGTTGAGCCGCCTGTTAAAAAGAAAGTTCTTTTTGAGCCAAAAGCAGCAGAAGCAAGTCTTTGCGCCTCATCAATTGCACCCGTTGAGGGAAAAAGCGTGCCCAGATTGTCAAACTCATCCGTTGTATCAAGATTAAGAGCGTCAGAACCGATGAGAGAAGAAAACTCTTTTAATACACCCTGTCCTCTGTTGTGCCCCGGGATATGAAAACCCGTGCAGGGATTGTTTTTGTACGCAAACATGGCATTAACAAGCGGAGTATATGTTTCGCTTGAATTTTGCGTATTTTTAAAGCTTATTAAACTTTTAAAATTTTGTTTTTCCATTTGCATAAATATTATACACATAAAAACAAAAAAAATTAATTTTTTGCGCAAAAAAATTTTTCTACATGTTTTGTATGAAAAAGTGTTGTATCATTGAATCGTTTTTTAAAAAATGGTATAATCGTAAAAACGAGGTAAGGAACAAAACCATGGTGGACAATCGTTCAGCGGGTTTTTTCGGGATTGGCGGCAGCTTTAATTTCAAATCGGGCGACATCTCGGGAACTGCAGCAAAAACATCTGATGAAAAAAACGGCCAGGGCGGTGAATACTTCGCGCAGGGGCAAAATCCCGAAGAAGATGAAGCATTCAGAAAAGAACCTTATGTCGATCGCTCCGCAGTACTCCGCGCCTCGCTTGATTCTCTTGCAAGACTAAATGCCGCGGGTATTGAAAAAAAGAAAATAAAACCTAAAGCGGAAAAAATAAAGAAAAACAAAAAAGACTTAAGTCTGTCAGAAGATGAATCCCAAAAAGAATAAACCGCCCCCGATAATTTTTAAAAGGGCGGTTTTAAAATATTTATTGTTAATTTACTCTTTAAATCTCTTATATGCAAGCGTTACAATACATACACAAAACGGGAGAATAACCAGACTTGCAAGGTTTGAAACGATACGCGCAAATTGAAGTGCGGTTTCCTTTGGTAAAAAAATCCCCGCCCCAAAACCTGCAATAAATCCAAGCAGTGCCTGCAAAACAAATGTAACAACGCCCACTGCAACAGAAAGACCGAATACAACAAGGAGCGGACGGCCTTTTATCATGTCCAGAGATTTTGACAGGACATCGCGCGGTTTTAAATCTTTTTCAAGAGTAAATACCGGGATAACAAAAGACACCTTAAGCGAATAGATAATAAGCGCAACTGTTGTAGCCAGCACAAAAAATATGGCAAGCAGCATAAGGACAGGCACTTTCGGTTTAATGCAAAGAAGCGTCAGGATGGTGCCTCCGCCAAATATTAATAATCCGTATAATGCGGGCCACAAAAGAGCTTTTACAAACCCGCCCTGTCTGTTTAAAATATCTTTTTTATATATTTCAAGATAAAATCCCCTGTCCTCATCATAATCATTTGCACCGTAACAAAAATAACAGTTTAAAAGGAGGTACCTCCAGAAACCCGCACAATAGAGGACAATGCCAAATATAAGACAGATTAAAATCGGTATAAGATAAGGTATGAGCGCTTCACCTGTGAGTTTTTTAACCGAAGTCAGGTAATGCATCGGATAAAGAGCCGCAAACAAACCCAGAACCTGCAGCAACACCGGCACAAATGCAGCCTTTATAAAAACTCCGAAATTTTTAAACCAGAAAACAAAAGACCTGCCTATGATATTCCAAAAATAATACTTTCTATCCACATCAGCCTCCGTTATTTTATGCTATTATATACTAACAGATTGAAAAGGTATAAAGCAATAAGTTAATGAATATTAAGGACAGGATAGAATCCATTAAACCCTCTCAATATTTTAAGAGTGCAAATCTTCATGTTCACTCCGACTGCTCGGATGGCAGCTATAGTTTTGAACAGCTTGTGCAGCAGGCGAAATCCCTCGGGCTGCAGCATTTGGCAATATCCGACCATAACACGGTTGAAGGGTGGAAGAATTTTGATTATTCCAAATATGATTTTTTGATTCCGGCTGCAGAATTTGACTGTTTTTACAAGGGAACACTGCTTCACATACTGGGCTACGGAATAGACCCGAATCATCCTGAAATTGAAAAAATTTGTGCAAAAACAAAAGGTGAAACACAATATGATATAATAAGGCTTTTTAAATCCCGCCATCCTAAAACGGCAATAGAGGCAATACATAGTGCAGGCGGTATTGCGGTATTTGCACACCCTTGCTGCTGCTGGGTTTTAAATCTTGACAAGTTTACGGGTGAACTTAAAAATATGGGGCTTGACGGAATTGAGACATACTACCCGTACAAAAGACACCGCGCTTTTATAAAATTTCACTCAAGACATCACATAAAAGCACTTGCACAGAAGTACAGCCTCGTTATGACAGGCGGAACAGACGAACACGGCTCACTTCTCAGACAATAGAAGAATTTATCTCTTTCTGCAGGTAGCTGTACTTGCTGTAATATTCTTCAGGGTTTTCCTTGGCGGCTTTTATTGTATCGGCGAGTTTAATAAATAAAGCAGCCAGATTAGGGTCAAACTGGGTTCCCGAACACCTTTTTATTTCTTCTATTGCAACTTCATGTTCAAGGGCTTTTCTGTAAGAGCGGGTGGATGTCATGGCATCATAAGTATCCGCAAGGGCAATAATCCTTGCCGATATGGGGATTTCTTCACCTTTAAGGTGTCCCGGATAACCGCTTCCGTCCCATTTTTCATGATGAGCCTTAAGCCAGTTTGTAATGCCTTCGAGTTTTTTAATATTTGAAATGAGTTTTTCCGAGTTTTCGGGGTGCGATTTCATAATTGCAAACTCTTCATCGGTCAATTTTCCCGGCTTGCACAATATGCTCTGCGGAATGGCTATTTTGCCTATGTCATGCAAAAGTCCCGCAAGCTCAATTTCTTCAAGCGACTTATCGGTTAGGTTTAATTCTTTTGCAAGAATGAGCGAATACAAAGTAACACGCAGCGAGTGACCGTGAGTATAGGGGTCTTTGGCATCCAGCGCCGATGAGATAGACTTAATTGTTTTATAAAAAAGCTCTCTTAAATCCGTCAGAATAGAAGACTTGGAGCTTGCAAGGTCAAATTTATCTATACCGTTTTCTATAACCTGCTCAAGTTCCTGCGGATCAAAAGGTTTTAGCATATATTGAAAAAGGTTGCATTTATTGACCGCGTCCATAAGAATTTCAATATCACTGAAACCGGTAAGAAGAATTTTTATAACATCAGGGGAAATTTTATTTGCTTTTTCCAGAAACTCCGTACCCTCCATAACGGGCATTTTGTGGTCTGAAACAATAAGGGAAATCCTGTCTATGTTGTTTTCAAGGACTTCAAGACCTTCTTTGCCGTTTGAAGCGGTTAAAATATTATACTTTCCGCGCAGGGTTCTTTTTAAAAGCTGCAAATTATTTATTTCATCATCAACAAGAAGAACGGTATGAGCGCTTTTAGACGGACTTGTCTGCAATATGTCGTCTATATTATTTAAAAAAAGATCGTTCTCCATATTTAAAGACATGATAAACCTCGAAATATACAACAGGTTTATCGGCAAAAGCAAAAATTTCTTTAATAAAATCCCCGAAAAAGATTAATTTTTATTAAATCAGGATTTCTTTTGCTGTCCGAGTCTGGGTTTATTAAAAATTTTATTAATTCCCATATCCAGGATTTTGGTTGTGATATCCGTTGCAATTTTGACACCTATAATTGAAGCGGCGTATACAATAACATTGGATTTGTTTGTTTTCAAAGTCTCAAGAGCGTCTTTGAATTTGAACTTTTTGAGATTTTCAATTATTGTGCCAAATTTCTTCCGCCCCTGATTTTTGAAGAAATATTTAAACGAGGCTACAGCAAATGCAATCTGGGCAAGGGTTCCGCTGCTTTTTTCAAGTGCACCCTGTTTGCCATCCTTTTTCTTGTTGTTTAAAAGGGCCATAAGGCTGAAACCGCCCATGCAGGCAAGCGCTGCGGGCATGGCATTTTTTGCGTTTTTTCTGACATAGGGATTTGAAAATGCGTCCGAAACGGTATTATATGCAGCTTTTGCTGCCTTTTTTGCAGTTTTGTAAACAGTAGTACCCGTTTTTCTTATGGACGATACATTCATGAAAAAACCTCTTTGCCTTCCTTAAATATAATGCCTGAAAAGAAGTTTTTGTGCCTCTAAACGGGTAATTTTACAAATAATTGTTACAATATTTAACAAGAAAAACTATTATGACTGCATATACGTAAACTGTTCTTCGGTACTCTTGTCGAGCGTTTCCTGTAAACTTTCGATATCAGCGTCAACTGCTTTGATTTTGGGTTCGCGTGCAGTTATTCTCTGTTCTATTTCTCTTTCTTTTGCCTGTGTTTTTGCCATTAGATTTTGAAGTAAAGATTCAAATTTTGCAGCAATCTGACTCATTTTTTGAAGCACGGCAGTATACTGTTCGGTAGAAACGCTGTCTTCCGAGCCTTCCAGTTCAAGCTGCACAAGCGCTTCTTCGTTTGTTTGCTGCTGCATTATCCGGGTTTGTTCGTTGGAACTTTGCAGCTGGGTATCCTGAAGCATTTGGCTGTCTTTCATAGCATCTGCCTGCCAGGTTGCCCTTAAGTCTACATATGTTAAAATTGTGAGTAATAAATTTAACATTTCATTCCTTTATTTCAAACTTATATATATAAAAAATACTTTTTATATAAAATTGCCTAAAAGTATATACTATATTAAGAAATGTTAACACAAGTTTATTTTTCGAAAATCTTTTTTGTGTTAAATTGAAACTATGCTCTTAGTTATAGATATAGGAAATACAAACACCAATCTGGGTGTATTTGCCGATAACGGCGAACTTCAAAAAAGCTGGAATATAGCCTCAGACACCAGCCGCTTTGAAGATGAATACGGTATTTTAATACTCTCGCTGCTTAAAAACTCAAACATAGCGCCGCACATAGACAGTGCAATAATTTCAAGCGTGGTAGCACCTCTTTGTGAAACATACAAAACAGCTCTTGAAAAATATTTAAATATCACTCCTTTTGTATTGTCCCACAAAGCAAAACTGCCGGTCAAAATCGACTTAAAACAGCCAAAAGAAGCAGGCGCCGACAGACTTGCAAACGCCAGTGCGGCAGCGGTCTTATACAAACTGCCTGCAATTGTTATAGACCTTGGCACGGCAACAAGTTTTGATATAGTTGATGAAAACAAAAACTTTATAGGCGGAATAATAGCCCCCGGACTTAAAATTCAGGCAAAATCACTGAGCCGTTTTACATCAAAATTACCAAAGTTAAAAATTGAAGCACCGCAAAACGCAATCGGCAAAGACACAATAAGTGCAATGCTCTCGGGTATTGTAAGAGGACATGCGGCAATGATTGAGGGCATGATAGAACAGTGCGAAGAGGAACTGGGGCAAAAGGCTACCGTCATTGCAACAGGAGGCTATTCCTGCGTGCTCTTTGACACCATGAAGCGCGGATTTGACTACATTAATCCCTCTCTTACCCTTGAGGGGCTTAAAATTTTATACGGAATGAATTGTGGAGAATGTGAAAATGACAAACAAAATAACCTTAAAAGTACAGAAACTGCCGCACTGCTTTAAATTGCCGCAATACCAAACCGAAGGCGCCGCCGCAATGGATTTATATGCCGCAAATGAAAGTACAATTACACTAAAGCCTCTTGAAAGAGCGCTTGTTCCGACAGGAATCAAAATAGAACTTCCCCAGGGCTATGAAGCACAGGTACGTCCGCGCAGCGGTCTTGCCATTAAAAGCGGAATCAGCCTCTCAAACTGTGTCGGTACAATTGATGAAGACTATCGCGGAGAGGTCTGCGTAGGTCTTATCAACTATTCAAACGAAGAATTCAGCGTCCACAGAGGCGACAGAATTGCCCAGATGCTTATAGCTCCTGTCACCAAAGCAGTAATTGAAACGGTTGAAGAACTTTCTCAAACCGCCCGTCAGGAAGGCGGCTTCGGCTCAACCGGGATTAAATAGACTGCCCAGCATATAAAGCGAGCCGCATACGATTTTAAGATTCTCCCGTGACTCAATAATGTCATGCGGAGATTCTGTTTTGCGAACAAATTTTCTCACCTGAGACGGAAGTTCATCAAATTTAAGCGCACCGGGGTAGTTAAACTCATAAAAATACAGCTCGTCTTCATCTTTTACAAGGGTTTTAAGCATATCTAAATAGTCTTTATTGTTCAAACAGCCAAATATAAACGTTTTTTTCTCTTTTGCAAAATACTCATCCAAAAACGCCCTTAACGTCAAAATGCCCGACGGGTTGTGCGCGCCGTCAATTAAGAGTTTTTTTTGAGAATCGTACTCAAGCCGAAATTTCCATCTTACATTTTTAAGGGCAGTCTCCAAAATAGTATCGGGTACTTCAAAGGGCAGGTATTTCAGAGCTTCAAGCACAAGAGAGAGATTTTTTGACTGATGAGTCCCCAAAAGAGAAAACCCATATTTTCCGCCATTTATATATACAAAATTTTTACTGCCGTCAAAATCAACTTTTGGCACATATTTTGCTCTAAAAAGCGGTGAAGAGGACTTGAGGGCGCATTCTTCAACCACATTAAGGCCCCTGTTGTCTTCATTTATAATAACAGGGCACTTTGGCTTTATAATGCCTGCTTTTTGATAAGCTATTTCATTAATTGTACCGCCCAGACGCGCGGTGTGGTCAAAATCAAGTGTTGTAATTATTGAACACAAAGGTTTTGTTATAACATTTGTAGAGTCATATCTTCCGCCCAGCCCTACTTCCAAAACAGCATATTTTACTTTTTTATCCCTGAAATATAAAAAAGCGGCAACTGTTAAAATTTCAAACTCCGTTAAGTCATTTTGTGCGGCGCAGACTTTTGCCACATACAAATCAAGCTCTTCTTTGCTTATGTTTTTATTATTAACTTTTATTCTCTCGCAATAAGAAAATAGGTGCGGACTTGTAAAAAGACCGACATTTATGCCATCCTGTGCAAATTTTGTACATAATATCTCGTTTAAAACAGCACACACCGAGCCTTTGCCGTTTGTACCCGCAACATGGATAAATTCCACGACATTTTGCGGATTATCAAATTTTTCAAGCGCGGACAGAGTCCTCTCAAGACCCAGATTGATATGGAATTTACCCGCGGAAGTTAAAATACTTTTTGCGTCCTGCATTTCACCTCTTATCCCTGTTTCTTTGTAAGCGCGGCTTGATTTATCAGCAAAACAATCTCCCTTGAAGCGTCATATCCGGCATTGTCTTTTGCACATTTTGCAGCACGCTCAAGCGAGTTTTTGTCATTCACAAAATTCTCAAATGTCTCAAGCAGTTTTTGTCCGCTGCAATCATTGTCGTCAAGATACACGGAAGCTCCCGTTTCACACATCTTCCTCGCGTTGATACGCTGATGGTCAGCTGCAGCATAAGGATATGGGATAAGAAGCGAAGGAAGACCCGCAGCACACAGTTCAGACAATGAAAGCGAGCCCGAGCGCGAAATTGCAACATCTGACGCTTTAAGCGGAATTGCCATATTCTCAAAATAAGGTTTTAAAATAACATTTGAAGGAAGTTCGCCCAATTCTCTTTCAAGCGCGCCCCTTACCTCTTCATAATTCTTTTTTCCCGTCTGCCAGATAATTTCCGTATCGGGATTGTCTTTGTATTTTTTTACAAGCTCAAAAGAAGCATCGTTGATTTTTTTTGCACCTGATGAACCGCCCATAATCAAAATCACAAAATCCCTCTTAATATCAAGCAGCTCCCTTGCCTTCTCTTTTGTAAGGGTTTTAAAATCTTCCCTTATGGGGTTGCCTAAAACATGGATATTTTTACAGCGTGTATATTCCTTTGCACTCTCAAAAGCAAGAGAAAGAGCGTACGCGTCATGGGAAAATATTCTTGAAACTACTCCCGGGTGTGCGTCGCAATCATGTAAAACGTAAGGTATGGAGAGGATTTTTGCGGCAATTAAAATAGGCGCACAGACATACCCGCCCGTTGCAAAAACAACATCGGGCCTGTATCTGAGTGCGTAAAAAAGCGCTTTAAAAGAAGCGATTATAAGTTTAAAAGCAAATACAAAAATCTTTGGCGAAAATTTTCTTGGCATGCCGGAAACATCATAAGAAAGAAACTTTAACCCTTCACTTTGCGCAACAGAGTATTCAAGGTTGTTTTTATTTCCGAGATAAAAAATCTCCCCGTCCTTGCTGACGCCTGATTTTACAAGCTCCCTTATGACGGCGAGAGCAGGGTATATGTGGCCTCCGGTTCCTCCGCCTGTTATGAAATATTTAATACGGTGCATAGGGTTTTATCCTCTGAACTCTTTTTTTAGATATATTTAACAATACACCAAACATACAAAGAGAAACAAACAGTGATGAACCGCCGTAACTTATAAAGGGAAGAGGAATGCCCGTTGCAGGCAGAAAAGAGCTTGCAACCGAGATATTCATAAGCGCCTGAAAACATATGGAAAAAGTAATACCCACGGCAAGAAGCTTGCCGAACATATCGGGACATCTTTTAGCCACAATAAAACCGCGGTATGCAAACATGGCAAAAAGGCAGATTATAAAAAAGCACCCCAAAAATCCGAACTCTTCCGCTATTACCGCAAAAATAAAATCCGTATGCCCTTCGGGAAGCCAGGATAGTTTTTGTTTTGAGTTTCCGAATCCTACCCCGAAAAATCCGCCGCCTGCGAAGGCTACAAGAGATTGAATAATGTTATATCCCGCATTA
Organism: Candidatus Galligastranaerophilus faecipullorum; assembly: GCA_018713115.1. GTDB lineage: Bacteria > Cyanobacteriota > Vampirovibrionia > Gastranaerophilales > Gastranaerophilaceae > Galligastranaerophilus > Galligastranaerophilus faecipullorum. The sequence goes on along the minus strand of DVFS01000068.1, from coordinate 32,904 downwards.
TGAGGGTCTTTTTGCGGATCAAGCCACACAAGAATTCTTTGTTTTTGATAACCTAAAATCGAAAAAGCAAACACCGGGACTGCTGCCGCAAAGGCTGCAAGTATTGTTTTTATTCTGCCGCCTGCTGCAAAATACATAACAACGCTTGTCATACAAAGCAATATAACCATGGAAAGGTTAGGCTGTTTTAAAATAAGAAACAGCATGGCGCCAAAAAGAATGTAAAACGGAAATTTCCTGTCCTCAAAAATATTTATGTTACCTGAAAACAAAGAAGCAAAAGCAAGTACAACGGCAGGCTTTGCAAGCTCGGAAGGCTGAAACTGCAGCGGGCCTACGGCAAGCCATCTTTTTGCTTCATTCACCATAAGCCCCAAAGGCGAAAACTGCACCAGAAGCAAGAGTATAAGCACAAAAGCACATGCCGGCATAGCCCAGATTTTAAGGTTTTTATAGTCATACCTTGAAAGAAATGAAGCGCTTATAACCCCCGCAACAAGCCAGGCGAGCTGCTTTATTGTAAATATAAGCGGATTGTCGCCGCTTGCAATAGCCCTTGGCGAACCTGCGGAAAAAATTGCCATAATTCCTATTACCACAAGGAAAATTACAACCGTTACAAGAGTGCTGTCAGGCTGTGAAATTATATAGTTACTGCCTGAATCCCTGTCATGATACGAGTTGCTTCTTTGATAGGACATAGCGCCTGAAAGCCTCCCCTCTCTCCTCATAATTTTTAAACATATCAAAACTTGCACAGGCGGGCGAGAGAAGCACTACATCAGGCTTATCCAGGCTCGCAAGGTCAATAGCTTCCTCAAGCGACTGCGCATGCACTATATTGGTATAGCCGCTGTTATAAAGCTCATCCATAAAGCGCTCCGTTGCCTCGCCTATCAGCACAACTTTTGAAATTCTTTCTTTTACGGATTTTATAAACTCGCTAAGAGAGGTGTTTTTGTCTCTGCCGCCTGCAATAAGCACAACCTTTTTACCCTCAAAAGAATTTATCGCCACAATGGATGCTTCGGGGTTTGTTGCCTTTGAATCATTATAATATGCTGTATCATCAAGCATTCTGATAAACTCGCATCTGTGCGCAGGCGCCTTGAAAGTTTTTATTGCACCTGTTATATCATCTGTTTTAATACCGGCGATTTTAGCCGCTATAACCGAGCACATCACATTTTGAAGGTTATGATTACCCACAATGGGGACATCTTTCACATCTATAATCTTCTCTCCCGAATAAAAAATTGCCCCGCAATCTATATAAGCATTACCTTCAACAGTATCCAATGCAGCCTTATCAAGAGCAAAAAAGTGGACATTGGTTTTAAGTTCGCACGATAATTTTCTTACCGTTTCATCATCAAAATTTAAAATCGCATGGCAGGTTTTATCCATTCTTTTAAATACTGCAGCCTTTGCCTCAAAGTACTCTTCAAACCCCCCGTGCCAGGAAAGATGATCAGGTGTCAGATTGGTAAAAATAGCAATTTCAGGCTTAAGTTCCTTTGAATAGTTAAGCTGGTAAGAACTTGCTTCTGTCACAAGATAATCAGGGTCGGAGTTTAAATATTCAACGGGCGACACACCTACATTTCCGCAGGCCGGAGCATTGAAGTTTGTTTCAAAAATATGCGAAGTCAAAAGTGTTGTGGTTGTTTTCCCGTTAGTGCCCGTAATAAGGACAATTTTCGTTGATTTTTTACCCGCAGTTTCTCTTGCGCAAAATTCAATATCGGAAAAATACTCAATACCCAGTGCTTCAAGTTTTTTTAAAATAAGTGCATCACGCGGTATTGAAGGGCTGATAATTGCAAATGAGCTGTCTTTAATAAATTCATCGCTGTGAGAGCCAAACTCAAATTTTACATTAAGCAGCTTAAGTTTATCAATCGCCGGGGCGTCTTCCGGCTTTTGTTCCGCCGAGTCGGTTAAATAAACGTCATATTTACCGCTTAGGTATTTTGCACAGGCAGCCCCCGTAACCGAAAAACCTACAACCAAAACTTTTTTGTTCATTGTTTAATTCCCGATAATCTTTTGGACATAAAACCCTGCTATCGCAAGCGCACCACCTATTGCGGAAGTCAGTGCGAAAATAAAAACAATTTTCTTTTCGCCCCAGCCGCAAAGTTCAAAATGGTGGTGGACGGGACTCATTTTAAATACTCTTTTGCCGGTCAGGCGGAAACTTGTCACCTGAATCATAACAGAGAGTGTTTCACATATAAATAGAATCCCCGCAGGGATAAGCCAGAGTTCAAATTTTCCCATAATTGCAATGGTTGCAAGGAGTCCGCCCAGTGCAAGCGAACCCGTGTCGCCCATAAAAATTTTGGCGGGGTTTTTATTAAAATATAAAAACCCGAGACACGCAGCACTTGTTGCCGCGGATATGATTGCAAGATCGGTATAACCGTTTAATTTAGAAATAATTGCACATGCGCCGAATGCAAATACCGAACAGCTTGCAGCAAGACCGTCAAGACCGTCTGTCAGATTAAGCGCATTTGAAGAACCGACTATCATAAAAACCGCAAAAAGCGGATAAAACCAGCCTAAATCAAAAGAGAAATTTAAAAAAGTTATCTCCGTTCTGCCCGAAAATATTAAATAAAAAGCCGGAAGCATTGATACTGCTACCTGAAGAAGCAGTTTCCCTCTTGCCGAGAGCCCCAGATTCTGATGTGCTTTAATCTTTTTAATGTCATCTTCAAAACCCGTAAATGCATAGAAAATAAGGGTCATAAGCACAATAAGCGCACCCGTTGTTGTTTGCTGTGCCATAAAAAGAGTAATCAAAGAAGCGGCCAGAATTGAAATTACAAGAAATACACCGCCTGTTGTCGGGGTTTTATTTTTTTGTGCATGCAGCTGAGCAACCTCTTCTCTTATGTATTGCCCGTACATTTTTTTCTTCATAAATGCAAGGTACGGAACACCGAGCAAAAGTGCCAGAACCAGAGCAATTAATGCCGAAACGCTCATCATAATCATAATCTGCCCACCATTTCTATGATTTCTTCAAATTTCATGGCGCGTGAGGCTTTAAGTAAAATTGTAGAGCCCTTTTCAATATTGTTCAAAATGTATTTTGCGCATTCAAAATTTGTCTCAAATTCAACACCCTCAAGCATTGAGTTTCTCAGAATATATTTTGCCAGATTGCCCACAGTAAGAAGTTTTACGTTTTTATATGAGCATAAAAACTCGCCTATTTCTTTGTGGTATGCAATCTCATCCTTGCCCAGCTCCCCCATATTTCCAAGCACCAGCACCAGAGGGGGGTTATACACGGAAAGAAACGTTTTTAAAACCGCCTTCATAGACTCGGGGTTTGCATTGTAACTGTCGTTAATAAAGGTTAAACCTTTCACTTCGCTTACTTCCCAGCGTTTTTCAATAGGCTTATAATTAAACAGCCCCTCTTTTATTTTTTCAACGGGAATATTGAGTTTTTTTGCCGCCTCTATTACAAGCAGCGCGTTTTCAATGTTGTAATCACCTTCAACATTGAGCACAAAATCCGTATTTTCGTATCGAAATTCACTGTGTGCAATGCTTATTTTAACGTTGGAAGTTTTTGAAAAATCCGTAAAAATCTTTTCGCCTTCGTATTTTAAATTCTCTTTAATCCTGGATGAATCAGGACTTATGAATACGCCGTCTTTTTTAAGCCCGGAAGCTATCTCGCACTTTGCAACGGCAATATTTTTCAAATTCCCGAGGCGCTCAACATGTGCAGAACCTATATTGGTAATTATTCCGATATCAGGCTCAGAGTATGAGGACAAAAGCTCAATCTCGCCCAGATTGCGCATACCCATCTCTATAACGGCAACTTCACAATCTTCCGGCATGGTAAACATAGTTTCACAAAGACCGATTTCATTATTATGATTGAGATAAGTCTTGTGCGTTTTATAAGTTGTTGAAAATACGCTGTAGAGCATTTCCTTGGTCGTTGTTTTGCCTGATGAACCCGTTATTGCCACAACTTTGGGGTTAATTTTATTTCTTATATAATTGGCAAGTTTTAAATATGCAACCAGTGAATTTTCAACAAGAAGTACAAAATCCGCATTTTTGTCAACTTTGAATTTGTCCTGTGTAAAATACCCTCTAGCACCGGCTTCAAGAGCCTTTGAAATAAAGTTATGCCCGTCATAGTTCTCACCGCGCAGAGGCAGATAAACATTTCCTTCTTTAAGCTTTCTTGTATCGGTAGAAATCTCAAATTCGCCCGAGATATCCTTTTGATAAAGAACTTTTGCGTCCGTACACTTTATTATTTCATCTAACGTGAACTTCAAGTTATTCTCCAAAACAACTGTAAAAGATTGATTTTATTTTGAAACAATTGTAAATCAAACAGAAAATGATGTAAAATAAATTTTATGAAAAAAACAGCCGTTATTCCTATAGACAACCGTCCCATATGCTATAGCCTCATAAAAGATATTCTGGCACAGGATAAAGACATAAAACTTTTTATGCCGCAAAGAAAACTCCTTGGCGGTTTAACTTCAAGCGCGGATACGGAGGGGATATACAATTTTCTTAAAAACCTTGAAAAGGTTGACGTACTTGTCATTTCACTTGACACAATAGCGTATGGCGGGCTTGTAAGCTCAAGAAGATGCAATAATGATTTTTCCTCAATCAAAGAAAGAATTACTAAATTTAAAGAAATAATCAAACAAAAAGCCTCGCAGGTATATGCCTTCTCAAGCATTATGAGAATTTCAAACAATAATATAAACGAAGAAGAAAAAGAATACTGGGCTCAGTGGGGTAAAAGAATATTTGAATTTTCGTACTACCAGCACAAATCAAGAAAAGAAAAAAGCTACAACTGTGTGTACAATCAGGTGCCGCAGGAGATTCTTGATGATTATCTTGAAACAAGGAAAAGAAATTTTGAAATAAACAAGCTCTATCTGGACTGGGTTGAGGATAAAACTCTTGATACACTGGTTTTTTCAAAAGATGACACAGGGCAATACGGACTGAATGTAGAAGAAGCGGAATTTCTGGGAGAAGAAATTAAAAAAAGGAATTTAAACGCGTTTATTAAAACAGGCGCTGATGAAATCCCTCTGACGCTTCTTGCAAGAGCGCTGGCAAAAAATGAAAATATTGAAATAGAGCCTGTGTACACATATCCCGATAAAACCGATAAAATCTCACGCTATGAAGATATAAGCGTAAAAGACTGCATTGAAGGACAGCTTAACCTTGCAGGGTGCAGAGTCCTGAAGGGCGGCAGGATTAAAATGTTTGTAAACAACTTTGAATCCGAGCAGGGGGACTATGTTTTGGGTGAGCGCATTAATGCACTCACAAAACCGTTTTTACCTCCTGAGGGCAAATATTTCACTGCGGATATTTCAAATGCCAACGGCTCGGATAAAGGACTTATAGGGCAAATGCTGGCATATGGTTTTGATGAAAATCTGCTTGGGTACTGCGGCTACAACACCAGTGCAAACTCGGCAGGCTGTGCTATATTAAGCGCACTTGTTAAATTTTTAGCGAAAAAAAACGGTACGTATGATGAATACGCGTTTAAAAAGCTCATGTTTATAAGACTTTTGGATGATTGGGCATATCAAACGGACATAAGAAAATATGTAAGGGAGGGTGCCCCGGACTTTAAAGAAGCGCTTGAAGCAAAGATAGCGGATTTGAAAATTTACGAAGAAAAAATCGCAAAATATTTAAATTTTGATTATAATAACGTTTGCTATTCACTCCCGTGGGAGAGAAGTTTTGAGGTAGAGATAAATGTTAACGATATACAATCTGATATATAACATATTTTTTGTACCGGCAATATATATTCTGGGAATCTTTTCAAAAAAAATTAGGGCAGGCAAAAAAGAAAAGTTCGGAAATTACGGCTTTAAGTTTTTAAACCGAACAATATGGATACATGCCGTATCTGTGGGCGAAGTTATGCTTGCATCAACATTGATAGACAAAATGGGTGATTTTAAATACGACATAGTCCTTACGACTTCAACCCCGCAGGGTCAGGAACTTGCAAAAAACAAACTCAAAGACAAATGTAAAATGATTACCTATTTCCCGTACGACACAAAATATGCGGTAAACAGAGCAATTGATGCCATAAATCCCGAGATGGCAATAATTATCGAAACCGAAATCTGGCCTAATTTTGCAAAAAGAATGAAAGAACTTGCCATACCGCTTTTTATCGTAAACGGAAGAATATCCGAGAGAACATATAAAAGCTACAAAAAATTGTCTTTTTTCTTTAAAGAAGTCCTGAAAAATTATGCCGGAATTCTTGCGCAAAGCGAAGATGACGCGAAAAGATTTATAGATATAGGTGCAGATAAAAACAGGGTCGTGGTTTCGGGCAACATTAAATTTGACCTCAAAACACCCGAAGAATACATAAAACACAAATACCGGCTTTTATTTAAAACATTTGACAAAAACGTACTGATTTTTGCCTCAACCCACGGGGAAGAAAACAACGGTCTTATCAACACTTACAGAGATTTGAAAAATTCTGTCGCGGATTTAAAGCTTATTATTGCCCCCAGACACCTTGAAAAGGTGCCGCAGATAGAAAAGATTCTTGATTCCAAACTGTTAAAATGGGGGAAAAGAAGCTCTAATGCCTCTTTTGATGATAATGACGTCATAATTCTTGACACCACAGGCGAGCTTGGAAATGTATACTCTGCATCCGATGTCTGTGTTATATGCGGAAGTTTTAATAATACCGGCGGACACAATCCGCTTGAAGCAACAGTCTGGGGCAAACCCGCCATAACGGGGCCAAACATAAAAAATTTCCGCTATATATACAAAAGCCTCTGCGAGCTGAACTGTGCTTTTAAAGTTAAAAATTATACACAGCTTAAAGAAAAGATTTTTGAATTATTCAGTGACAGAAATTATATGGAAAAAGTTAAATCAGGCTGCATTTGCGCAATGGAGAAAAACCGCGGTGCAACGGATTTTACAATTAAGTACTTAAAAGAATTCAACGGGGAAAAATATGAAAGAGATTAAATTTGAAAAATGGCAGGGACTTGGTAACGATTTTATAATTTTAAATGAAGAAAAAGCAACTTCGGAACTTGCAAAACTTATGTGCGACAGAAATTTCGGCATAGGTGCGGACGGGCTTTTCTCGCCCGTAAAAACAGACGACACGGACATAGGCTGGGATTTTTATAACTCCGACGGTTCAATTGCACAGATGTGCGGAAACGGCATTCGCTGCTTTGCAAAATTTGCATACACGCACAAACTTGTTAATAAAAATAAATTTTCGGTTAAAACACTTGCGGGCACAATAACCCCTGAAATTTTAAGCGACGGCAGGGTTAGGGTCGATATGGGAAAACCGGTTTTAGAGGCACAAAAAATTCCCGTTAATACTCAAACGCCGCAGAATTTTATTATCGAAGGTTTTAGCGCATCGGCAATAAGCATGGGAAATCCGCACTGCATAATTTTTACAGAACACGACAGCGCCGCACTGGCGCGCGAATACGGGCCTAAAATTGAACCGCACAAACTCTTTCCCCAGAAAACAAATGTGGAATTTGTAAAAATTAAAAACCGCGCAAGAATGCAGCTTGACGTGTATGAAAGAGGCTGCGGCATAACCCTTGCCTGCGGCACAGGAGCCTGCGCGGCAACGGTTGCAGGAGTTTTAAAAGGTCTGCTTGATGATACCGTAACCGTAGAACTCCCCGGCGGCGAACTTACAATTGAATACAAAGGTGAAAATGTTTATATGACAGGCCCCGCCAAAAAAGTGTTTGAAGGAACATATTTTCAAAAATAAAATATTTAGATATGTTAAGTTTTTTGTTGTTTCAAAAAAATGTTTGTGCTAGCATTTTGTAACAAACATAAGTACTATAAGGAGAAACCATGAAAAAATACGAACTGCTTGCAACAATTAAACCCAATTTAGATAATGATGAAGCAGATAAAGTTATTGCCAGAATCGAAGAATCAGTAAGCTCATTAGGCGGAAGCGTCATTGACACTGACAAAATGGGCAGAAAAAAATTAGCATATGATGTAAAAGGCTTTAGAGACGGCTTTATCGCTGTTTTAAAAATAAATCTTGAAGCAGACAAAGTTGCGGAATTTAAAAGACAGCTCAAGCTTAACGAAAATGTTATACGAACAATGTTTACCGAACAAGCTGCCGTGAAAGCGTAGGAAAATGACTCTAGCAAAAGTTTTTATTACCGGAAAAGTTGTAAAAAATCCCGAAAAAAGGTTTACCCAGAACGACCTGCCGATTACAAGCTTCACTATTGACGCTAATCCTCAGGATGAAACGCTGGTAAGAGTTTTTATAGTCGGAAATTCCGCGGAAACGGTTGAACAAACGGTTAAAATGGGCGACAGTGTTCTTGTGGAAGGAAGATTACAGACAAATACGGTAAAAACCACAAGCGGTAAAGACAAAAAGATTTTTGAAATTAACGCTTCAACAGTAGAGAAAATCTCGGGAACATCCGCACAAAGTCCACAAAGCACAGCAGCCAAGGAAAGCAATCTGGTTCAGTTCTCGACCGAAGAAATGTCGGAAGATTTAATTGACGAAGATGAAATACCGTTTTAAGAAATAAAATAAAGAAAAGGAAATAGAAATGGCAAAAGAATCACTGAAAGACAGCAAAAAAAGAAAAAATTGCAGCTTCTGCGCCGATAAAGTAGAAGCATTAGACTACAAAGACACTTCAAAATTAAAAAGATTTTTATCCGAAGCCGGTAAAATTCTTCCCAGAAGAATCACCGGAAACTGTGCATATCACCAGAGAATGCTCGCTAAAGCGGTCAAACGCTCGAGAGAAGCTGCTCTTATCGGATATGTTTTTGAAAACTAAAAAATTTAAACTATCAATAAAAACCGCACTTATTGCAAGTGCGGTTTTTATTATCAAAATCATTAAAAATCTATGTCCCGCCTGAATATCTTACCTTCATACATTATCTCATCAGCCGCTTTGTATATATCTTCCCTTGCGCCAAAACCGCTTTTTACAAGGCTTAAAACCCTGCCTCCGTTTGTAAAATATCTTTCTCTGCCGCAAATATCACGCGATGTTTCTTTTTTAACGCCTGCAAATAATACCTCCACTCCGTATTTTTTTGCAGCTTCAAGGTTTTTAATCTCCATGCCGCGCAGGGGTTTAGCTGGGTAGCCGGATGAGGCAAGCACTACACAATACACAGGGGTATCTGCAATTTTTAAAGCAACTTCATCCAGCCTGCCTTCAATCATTTTTGAAAAAATATCCAAAATATCGTTCTGCAATCCGCAAAGCAGTGCCTGGGTTTCAGGATCGCCAAATCTCATGTTGTATTCAAGAACATATATTCCGTCTTTGCACACCATAAGCCCCGAATAAACAACCCCTCTAAAATCCGCTTTTTCATTAACCAGTGCGTTTTTTAACTTTTGGAGATAGCACTCAAACCACTTTTTTTCATATTCATTTAAATTTATCGGAAAAACGGCCCCCATGCCGCCGGTATTAGGAGCAGCGGCTTTTTCATTAAGCTTTTTAAAATCACGGGAAGGCGGAAGAGTAAGCAGATTTTTGCCATCCCACAGAGAAAACACTGAAATCTCCTGTCCGAACAGCCTTTCTTCAAGAATTATTCTCTCTGACGCCTGTGCAAATTTTCCCCCGAGAAAATCCCGTGCCGCGCACTTTGCCTCTTCAAAATTTTCAGGTACAACCACGCCCTTGCCTGATGCAAGACCGTCTGCCTTTATAACGGGCGGAGAATCAAACTTTTTTAGTGTGCTTTCAATTTCACCGGCATTCTTCAAGACAAAATACTTTGCAGTCCTTATCCCGTTTCTTTGCATAAACTCTTTTGCAAAACTTTTTGAACTCTCTAGCCTTACCCAGTTTGAATCTGCGCCTATAGTGTTAATTCCGTATTTTAAAAATATATCACAGATACCTTCACCAAGCGGTTTTTCAGGCCCTACAACAAGTAAATCTACACCTTTTTCCCCGGATTTTTGTGCAAGTTCAAAATAATCTTTAAACTCTATAACCTCGCCGGTATTACAAAATGCACCGGTGTCTGCAAGATACAGTTTCTCCAAAAGCGGGGAATCAAGGATTTTTAATGCAAGAGCATGCTCTCTTGCGCCCGAACCGTATAAAAGCACTTTCATAAAATCTCCTCAATGATTTTAGGGTACATATTGTGCTCTATTTGATGAATTTTGCTCTCGAGTTCACAAAGCGCCATACCCTGCTTTATTTCGCATTTGCGTGCGGCAATTATCTCTCCCGTATCAACTTCTTCTTCAACATAATGAACAGTGACGCCGGTGACCTTGCAGCCCGAGTTGTAAGCCCTTTTAAGCGCATTTAACCCGCGAAACTCCGGCAGGAGCGAAGGATGGATGTTTACAAATCTGCCGAGAGCAAGTACATTGCGGGGTAAAATCCTCATATAGCCGGCAAGAACATAAAGGTCGTATTTTTTGTCTTTCAAAAATTTATAAGTATCGGTAAATTTAACAATAAAATATTTTATACCGAGTCTTTTTGCCCTGCTTATAACATTTGCGCCCTCTATATTGCAAAGAAGCTCTATTAAAACATCTTTATTTCTAAAGTATTCAACTATGGCCTCAAAGTTTGACCCGTTGCCCGAAGCCATAACAAGGATTTTTTTCATACTACCCTGCCTAATATAAAAGGACTGTACATATCTGCAAGACTTATAACCTGTTTAAGATTTTCTTCGGAACAAATTACACAGAAGCCTACACCCATGTTAAAAACATTAAATGCTTCATCAAGACCTGTAATATCGGCAATTTTTTTAAAAAGCGGGCTTAATTTTACTGTACTCAAATCAATATCCGCTCTTAAGCCCTTTGGAATCGAGCGCGCAACATTGCTTAAAATTCCCCCGCCCGTAATATTTGCACAGGCATTTATAAGAGACATTTTATTTAGCTTTGAGATGATATCAAAATAAATACTCACCGGCGCAAGAGATTGTTCAAACAATTCATCACTCAAAAGCCCGTCGTTATGGAGTTTTCTTATAAGTGTAAATCCGTTTGAATGTGGCCCGCCGGACTTTAAGGCAACTATATAATCACCCCTCCTGACATTATCTTTACTCAAAAGCCTGTCTTTTTTCACAATACCCGTCAAAAAGCCCGAAACGTCAAAATTATCTTTTAAAATTAAGTCGCCAAGCTCTGATGTCTCGCCGCCAAGAAGCACACAGTTATACTTTTTTAAAATATTATCTAAATCGCAAATTAATCTAGCGGTAAATTCCGTATCCAGGCGATTCAGGGCAATGTAATCAAGAAAAAAAAGCGGCTGTGCCCCGCAGCAGATAAGGTCATTTATATTCATGGCAAAAAGGTCGTTTGCAATTGTTTTTGTATCTTTTCTTTCTATAAGCGGAATAATTTTTGTGCCCACCCCGTCAACACATGCCGCAAGATAATAATCATCAAATGCGCTGTGCTCAAAAAGTCCTGCAAAACCACCTATTTGCTTTGAATTTGTAGCATTTTTTATAATTTCAACCAGCGCGCCTGCGGCTTTAATATCAACGCCGCTTTTAAGATAACTGTAAGTCATAATCTCTCCTTAAGAAAGCAATTTCTGCACCACAAAGGCCCGTCAAATACTAAACCCAAATCCTCAAGAGACAGAAATTTTACACTGTCCGCGCCTATTTCTTTTGCTATTTCACATTCATTTGAATTATACGAAATAAGCTCTTCTTTTGTCGGTATATCCACACCCCATATGCAGGTATTAATAATCTTAGGAGAAACAGAGCGCATATGCACCTCTTTTGCACCTGCCTCTTTAAGCACTTTTATAATCCTTTTTGAAGTTGTGCCGCGCACGAGAGAATCATCCACAAGAACCACTCTTTTACCTTCAACAACGGATTTTACGGGTATAAATTTTTCTCTTACGTTATGCACCCTTTTGCTTTGTCCCGGCTGTATAAAAGACCTTGTTGCCCAGTTGTTTCTGACAAGACCCAGATGAAAAGGGATTTTTGACTCGCCGCTGTATCCTATTGCACACCCTAAGCCGCTGTCCATAACAGGCACCGCGACATCGGCACAAAAATTCTTGTCTTCCGATTTTGCAAGCAGCCTGCCAAGTTCTACCCTTGTCTGATAAACATTTTTTGAAAATATGTTAGACGCGGCAGATGCAAAGTAAATTTGTTCAAATACGCATTTTTTATGCTCTTTTGATGTGTCAAAAGTTTTTATTTCACAACCGTCCCGTGTAATTTCCACCCCGCAGCCCGGCTGAATTTCCGTAATTTTCTTAACATTCAGTCCGAAAAACGCAACATCCTCGGAGGCTGCAAAATTTCCCTCGGCACATTGTGCAAACATCATCGGGCGAAAACCGTAAGGATCACGAAAAGCCATGATTCTTGACGGCGTATAAATTAAAACGCAGTATGACCCGAGTGAAAAATTTTCGCACAGACACTTTGCAACTTCGTCAAATGTCCAGAGAGAGGGCTTTTTCTTAAGAGAAAAAACTATTCTTTTTAAAATCACCTCGGAATCCGAAGCACTTAAAAACACTTCCCCCATTCTTTCAAATTTTTCCCTTATGAGCGCCGCCTGAGAAACATTTCCGTTGTGCGCAAGAGAAACATCCTCGCCCAGATATCTGATTTTAAGGGGCTGAATATTCTCTTTTCTGTCATCCCTAAAGGTGGAATATCTGACATGACCTATGGCAAAGCTTCCCTCTAGAGTTTCTATTGCAGAATCACTAAGCGCAGTGTTTACAAGACCGAAATCTTTAAGAAGCACCTGCTCATCACCACCGCAGCAAATACCTGCCGACTCCTGCCCTCTGTGCTGCAATTTCAAGAGTCCGCATTTAATATACGGCGCAATATTTCCGCTGCTGCTGCAACCGCCGAATATGCCGCATTCTTCCTGTATTTTTTTATAATCAAAACTTTTATACATCATCAAGCGCGTTTGAGATTGAATTTAAATACTTTTCTTTTAATTTTGACAGTTCAAACTCGTATCCGTCAAATTTTATTTTATCACCAATACTTTTGCCGAGATACAAATAAGGAATATTATTTTTAATAAAATATTTTTCCGCCTCCCGGCATTTTTTGCTGCACACAAGATACCTGCCTCCGATTTCTCCGAAAAGAAGCTTGAGTTTGTGCTCGGCGCTGCAGTGATTATCAAAAATCAAACTGCCGGAGAACCCCGTACCGGAGTCAAAAAGCACCCTCATAAGCGTACCCAGAAGTCCGCCTTTTGAAACATCGGCTGCACCTTCTATAAGTTTATTATCCCTAAGATAAAAAATTGTATTCTTAAGTTTTATCTCAAATTCTATATCAGACATATCAACACATCCGCCCAAAAAACCAAACAACTCTTTTTGATAAAGCGAGCCGCCGATATTTGAATCTTTAGAAATTCTTCTGCCTATAAGGAATATATCTGAATTTTCCAAAAAACGCGCGGGGATTATATCTTCTTCCTTTTTACAATACCCGCACATACCGAGAGTAACACTCGGGTGCACCTTCCTGCCGTTAATTTCGTTATAAAAAGAAACATTTCCCGAAACAACAGGTACATTAAGCGCCTCAGAGGCATACTTAAGCCCTTCTACAGACTTTACAAATGTATATTTCACGCTGTCTTGCCCGGGATTTGCAAAGTTAAGGCAGTCAGTAAAGCCTAATGGCTCAAAACCGGACGATACAAGGTTTCTGTAACTTTCAAGCACGGTATTAACGCTGCCCGCATATGAATCAAGCGCACAAAAGAGAGGATTAGTATCCATGCAAAACCCCGCAAATCCCTCCTCGTCAATAAGTTTTAAAACACCTGTGCCGCAATACGAAGGTTCAACATAAGACCTTGCGCCCACAAGGTAATCCCACTGTTCATAAAACCATTTTTTTGAAGCAAGATTATAAGACTGCGACATTTTTTCAACGGCAGATACAACATCAAGATTTGCATTGCATTTTTTTGCCCTTAAAATCTTTAATTCCCCGGGTTCTATCGCCTCAAGTTCATAGCAATAAGGCTCGCACAACACACTAACAGGGGTGGAAGACAAAATCTTTCCGTCTTTCTTAACAATGTACAAATTCTCTTCCCGATTGCATTCAAGCGTTCTTCCTATATGCGAAATTTCAAGTTCATATTTTTGTGCAATTTTAAAAACTTCATCAATCACCTCTTTTTTAAGAGCAAAAACCATTCTCTCCTGTGTTTCGCTCAGAAGTATCTGCCATGGCTCCATATTTTTTTGCGCGAGGTGCACTTTTGCAAGCTCAAGCTCTATTGTGCAGCCTCCCTTATATGCCATTTCTGATGTTGAACTTAAAATTCCTGCCGCACCGCAGTCCTGACAGGCAATAACCCCTTCAAGATTCAAAATCTCAAGAGAAGCTTCAATGAGCTGTTTTTTTGCAAAAGGGTCGCCTGTCTGCACATGGATTTTTTCTTCTTTTTTATTCTCCTTAAGCTCTTTTGAAGCAAAAGCCGCACCTCCTATTCCGTCTAAACCGGTTGCAGAGCCCAGAAGTACAATTTCCAGATTTGCTTTTGCTTTTGACAGTTTAACTCTGTCAAGCGGCGCGATTCCGACTGCCATTACATTCACAAGAGGCATATCTTTATAAGAATCATCAAAAATAACTTCGCCCGCAATATCAGGTATCCCGCAAGAGTTACCGTAATCGCTTATTCCGCTTGTAACGCCGCTTATAATATGCTTTGCAGCTTTATCTTCCGGAGGGGCAAATTTAAGAGAGTTTAAAAGTGCAACAGGCCGTGCGTTCAGCGCAAGAATATCCCTTATAATACCCCCGACGCCGGTAGCTGCACCCTGATAAGGTTCAACCGCACAAGGGTGGTTATGGGATTCCGTTTTAAAGAATATACCTACTCGACCCACTCTCACTCCACCCGCATTTTCCTGCGGGAAAAGCGCGCCTTTAAAATTGAGTTTTTTCAGCTGCTTTTTTGAATGCAGATATCCGCAATGCTCGCTCCACATGGCTTCAAACAGATGTTTTTCAAGACCGTTAGGTTTTCTTTTAAGCCTTTTTTCTATTTGCGTTTTTATAACCTCATCCACGTGCAATTTCTTCCTTTATAATTTTAAAAATTTCCCTGCCGTCAAAACCGAAATTTTTTGTAAAAAACGCCCTCTCGGGGTGAGGCATAAGCCCCATAATGCGTCTGTTTTTATCATACAAGCCCGCAATATCGTCTTTTGAGCCGTTGGGATTTTGCATGTATTTTAAAAACACCATGGCGCTGACGTCCTCATCGCACCAGTACTTACCTTCCCTGTGTGCCACAGGAAGGGTGATATCTTTTTGCTCTGCGTTAAAATCAAGTTTTAAAGGTATATTCTTACACACAAATTTTAAACAATCGTTTTCAAGAAGTGCCCCCGGCAGCATTCTTGCTTCACACAGTATCTGAAAGCCGTTGCATATACCCGCAACCACTCCTCTTTGGCTTTCGATAAAATTATTAAGCGCGTCAATTACGGGAGTGAACTTTGCAAGTCTGCCGGAGCGGATATAGTCGCCGTATGAAAAACCTCCGCATAAAAATACCGCATCATACTCTTTAAGCGAAGCGGTATTTGAGTCCACATAGTCTGCACAAAATCCGCTCGCCTCGAGCGCCAGCTTTGTTTCAAGTTCGCAGTTTGTACCCGCAAAAACCACAACTGCCGCCCTCATTTCAGCTCCTTAAACTCAAGTATTTCATACTTTTCAACAACAGGATTTGAAAGAACATCCGCACAGATAAAACCAAGTTTCTCAAGCGCTGTTCGCTCATTTTGTGCACTAAAGTCAAAAGCGTAAAACTTTCCCGTCCTGAAATTGGAATTTTCAGCCACTCCAAGACGTTTAAGTGTTTTTTCAACAGCAAGCGCACGCGTGTCCTTAACCTCATCCTTAAGAGTTACAATTACTTTTGCAAAGTATTTTTTCATTGTATTTATCCCTCAAAAGTTAAATTATCACAAAAACATGCCTTGCTCAAAGGTTTATAATATAATTTCAGGTAAAACCAAATGAGGCGCATATGAAAAACAAAGTTTTATACAGTGAAAAATTTCTTGAAATGAAAGCCGCGATAAGAGAAAACGGGGCACAGTGGGTATACGCGCACAGGCCCAATGCAAAAGATGTGGTTGTCATTGTTCCTGTTGTAGAGCAAGAGGACGGAGAATATATATTGTTTTTAGTCACAAAACGTCCGCCGCTTATCAGCGAAAAACGCGCGCAATACTGCCTTGAAATGCCCGCGGGGCTTGTGGGGGATATAAATACAAACGAGGATATTTTATCGGCACTGAAGCGCGAATTAAAGGAAGAAAGCGGCTATGAGGCAGAAGATATAAAAATTGTTTCAAGGAACATTTCAAGCTCGGCAGGCATGACATCTGAAACTTCAACTGTTGCTATAGCAAAAATAGACGGTGCAAGGCATTTTAATCCCCCGTGCGATGATGACGGCGGAGTTATTACAAAAAGAAAACTTGTCAAAAAAGAAAACGTTGCAAACTTTATAAAAGAATTTGAATCACAGGGAAACGCAATAGGTTCACAGACGCTCAGCGGTCTGTTCTTTTACTTTTTTGATAAATAATTTATATCCATGATAAAATTAAGTAAATGAGGAATTAAGGATAGTTAAATGAAACTTGATGTTATAGCAACAGATAAAGCTTTTGACTACGGGTACCTTTTAAAGAGAATATGGCCCTACATCAGACCTGTTATGTTCAGAATTATATTAGGTTTTCTCCTTGCAATACCCCTGGGGCTTCTGGACGGTGCCACGGCATTTGCACTAAAACCCTATATTGATGTTGTAATTAACGGCAACACATATGCATACAAAGGCTTTGAACTCACAAGGGACTTGCTTGCGGCGCTCATTCCATGGGTAATTATAATATTTGCAGTAGTTCAAGGGCTTTTAAAATACATAAACTCTTACCTCACAGACTGGATAAGCTTAAAGATTTCAAACTCTGTTAAAGAAGATTTATTCAAGAAGCTTGTATATCTTGACTCCAAATTTTACGACGAAAATTCTTCAGGACTTGTAATTTCAAGATTTTTATCAGACCCGGATACCGCTTCAAAAAACATTGTGGAATCAATAAAAACCCTCATCACCGCATTTACAAGCTCTCTTGGGCTGATTGCGGTACTGCTCTACAACTCATGGAAGCTTGCTTTTGTGGGTGTAGTAGTTCTTGTATGCGCCTTTATTCCCGTTTCGCTTATAAGAAAAAGGGTTAAAAGAGTTTCTAATGCCTCTATGGTTGTCGGCAGCGGCATGACGACAAATGTTAACGAAACATATCACGGCAACAAAACAATAAGCGGATACTGCCTGCAGGAAGATATTTATTCAAAATTCAAATCCCAGATAAGAGAGCTTTTCGACCTTTCAATGTCGCTGACAAAACGCTCCGGATGGCTCTCGCCGATTATGTATTTTATTGCAAGCATAGGAGTTGCAATAGTAATGCTTGTAGGTAATCACCTGATTATAACCGGCGAAATGTCGACAGGGTCGCTTGCAAGTTTTATAACTTCGCTTCTGCTTCTGTACAAACCGATTAAAACTCTCGGCTCGACTCTTACCAGCATGCAGAACATATTTGTTTCCATGAACAGGGTATTTGAACTCTTTGACCTTGAACCCGAAATCCAAAATAAACCCGGCGCACGAGAGCTTGAGAGTATTCAAAACAACATAACATTTGAAAATGTGTATTTTGAATACGAAAAGAATAAACCCGTCTTAAATGGCATATCTTTTGAAGTTAAAAAAGGCGAAATGCTTGCTCTTGTAGGTAACTCCGGCGGAGGTAAATCCACAATTGTAAATCTTATCCCCAGATTTTACGACATTAAATCCGGCAGTATAAAAATAGACGGGCAAGATATCAGGGAATTTACGCTTAATTCGCTCCGCGCCCATATAAGCGAAGTTTTTCAGGATAATTTCCTTTTCTCGGGCACTATCAGACACAATATTTTAATAGGCAAAAAAGACGCCACCGATGAAGAAATACGCCGTGTCATATGCGCCGCACACCTTGATGAATTTGTGGACACGCTTGAAAAAGGCATAGATACCGAAATCGGCGAAAGGGGAACAACTCTTTCGGGCGGGCAAAAACAACGCGTAGCTATTGCACGTGCAATGATTAAAGATGCCCCCGTTCTTATTCTTGACGAGGCGACATCCGCACTTGACAACAAATCCGAAGCAATTGTGCAAAAAGCCCTTGAAAATTTAATTAAGGGCAGAACGGTTTTTGTAATAGCGCACAGATTATCCACCATTAAAAATGCAGACAAAATTGCCGTCATAAATGAAGGTCAGCTTGTAGAAATGGGTACACACCACGAACTTATGCAGATTCCCAACGGGCAGTATAAATATCTGTATGAAATGCAGTTTGTCAAGGATGAACCCGTCACACAAAATGCTTGACTTTAGTTTTTGAGCAGGTATTATAATATTACCCAAAGGGCGTTTAGCTCACTCGGCGGAGCCGATGTGCGAATGCACAGAAAGAACCAACTGAGCTAAACACAAAGAAGATTGACAGTTAAATAAGTTATTGGGGCGTTTAGCTCAGTTGGTAGAGCGCTTCCCTTACAAGGAAGATGTCGGGAGTTCGAGCCTCTCAACGCCCACCATTAAAAATCCTTAAAATTTATTTTAAGGATTTTTTATTATAAACAGGCCAAATGAAAAATAAATTTTTAAAAACCTTTTTTATGATTTTGGCAGCAATATTTGCGGCAGTTGTGCTTATATTGGCACTCATTTTTATTCTTGCGGCCGGGATATTTTTGTTGTAAAGTGACACCAAGTTTGAGAAAAAGTGACAGGGGAGTTTGAGAAAAATACTACAAATAGTTTGTGTTTATATTTTTAAAATCACTATTTCTAATAATATAGAGGTTTCCTTTTGTTCTAGTTAAAGCCACGTACAGTTGATTTATTGTTATTTGCGAAATGTTTTTACAAGAGAAATCATTATTACATAATTTTTCAAACTTATCAGTCAAAATTACACAAACATTGTCAAAAGTATCACCTTTTGAATATGACCAATTCATGGCTCGAAATTTATATTTAGTTGCATTTTTATATACAAGTTTCATAATATTGTTATCATTTAAAACATTTTCCATATTCTTTTCATCTAATAAAATAACATTTCCTATATTTTCATTATCATGCGTAAATGATATATTCAATTTATTTTGCACAAATTTGCATATATTTTCAGGGCATCTTCTAGATGCTTGCAAAGTAGTTTCATCAATAATAAATCCCAAATTCAATACTATATTTTTAAAATCTTCATATGAAACATTGGCTCCACTTTTTTTAAATGGTTTTCCTGAATTATTTGTTCCCGAAACGGAATGTTGATAATAATCTCCAACAAGAGTAATGTTGTCTATTTCTTTTGCTAATGCAGTAATTAAATCATAATCGTATTCTCTAAAGTCTTGAAATTCATCTATTAAAATTTCGTTATAAAATTTATTTAAATTATTTGCAATTCTTTTGATTAAACTCTTTCTTCCATTTTTTACATACATAATAAGTTCTGTTAAATTATCACAATAATAGAACCCACTTTTCGTAATATAATGCCCAATTTTATCTTTTTTTATATATTTAGGATTAGAACTATTATTAACAATTTGTGGTTCAGGTTTTTGTAAGGTAATACCTTTAGTTTTTAAAGTTTCTTTTTGAAAGAACTTTAATATGCTTGGTTCATATGGCAAAATTAAATATCGATACACAAATGCATCAAATGTAATAATAGTTGTTAACTCTGGAATAGATCCAAATGCGTTAATAAGTTCTTTTTTTATATTTTTAATATTTTCATGAGTATATGCCAGTATAAGATTTTTCTTATCTCTATCTATATTATGACATATATGATAAGTTTTCCCTGCTCCAGCAGCTGCTAATATTACTCGTTTAGCCATTTAATTGCATCCTGTATATATTGAGGAATTAAAAATTGAATCTCTGAATTTAACATTGAATATGCTGTCTCAACTTTATTATTAAGCATTTTGCCTAAAACTTTGCCATAATCTTTTTCATGGAATAAATAATTGGCAGTTTTATCAATTTCAATTAAATTATCCAACGTATCTTGATTTAAAGCATAAAAACATTTTTCCCAAGTCCAATTATTAATATTATTATCCATAAATATATGTTGACTTTGATGTTCATCATTATAATTTATAGATTCTTCTATTTTCTTGTTATTTTTGTCATTATCAGTTAAAACTGCAATTTTCTTATTTGTATCTTTGATAACACTCAAGTATCTAGAATAAGATATTCCATTACAAGATATTATACTAATTTCATCATCTTCTATAGACCTTCCCGTAATTTGTTGATAGATTTTAGGAAATAATAAAAACTCTGTTGCTCCTTCAACTAAAATAGCTTTTTTAGACAATAACAGTTGTAAAAAATTATTATTGTCTGTTTTTATAAAAAAATTTGCATCTGATTCGGCAATATTATTTAATGATTTGGCTTTATTCATAGTTATCCAAATAACATTTTTTAAATTTAACCTGCTTGCAATAAGGTTATTATGCGTGGTAATGATAATTTGTGAATTTGACTGTTGCTTTTCTATTTCTGCCAACATTTTTTGCAATGTAGTATGACATAAATGAGTTTCTGGTTCTTCAATTAAAACTACATCTAAATTGTTTTTGGATTTATCAAGAGCAATTTGAGTTTTTATTAAACTGCTCATTCCACTACCCTTATTCTCTAATGCAATTGAATCTTCATATACCGCTAATACAGATTCTAAAATGACCTTTTTATCATTTATCCCAAATTTTCTGTGCTCATCAATATCATCAAGTTTTATTGTTTTAAACATTTTACTTAGTTCATTGCGGAATTTATTTTTTGATGCAATCCTTTCTTCCTCGTTGTACCGACTATAGAATAAGGATCTATTAAAATAATTAAAAGAATTATATGTATCACTTTCAGAAGTGTCGATAGCTATAAAATTTAAAGGACGTTTTATTAAATAATATTGTTGCTTTGAATATGTTTTCCAAGATAAATTATAATATTCGTAGGGAATTTCACCACTGTTAATAACATCAACTAAATTAGCACCAATGTCTTCATTAAATGAACATTCAAATTTTATTCCAAAAATTGCTTCTGCATTTCTACTATTTTCTCCAAAAAAATATTCAGTATTTTTTTCTGTTGGATTCAGTTCTAAATCTAGCTCAATTTCAATTTTGGGTAATGTTTCTAGAGAAGGATTGCCATTAAAAATATCCATTTGAGTTTTATTAAATAAATCTTTTAAAATGGATTTATCAGCATTTTTGTACATTTGATTTAGTACAATTTTGATAGCCTCTAAAATAGTACTCTTACCAGCTTCATTTTCTCCCACAAGAATATTCATATGTTCATTAAAATGAACTGTAATTTCATCAAATTTCTTAAAGCCTTTTATGTACAAAGTTTTTATATGCCCCATAAAATTTCTCCTTATTTCTATTATGGATTTCTTTTATTTGCTAAAAAACTTAGTAAAGTTTGTGCTTGTTCAAGCTTTTCTTGCGCCTCGTCATTAAAAATTAATTTTGCCCACATTTCATCAACATCTCGAATTTGTGGATTTTTTAAATCCACAAATTTAATATTATCTTTTATTGAGATCAGTTTTAATACAAAAGATTTTGGAATTAAACTAATACAAGGAACAAATGTTTTACATATATCTGCAACTTCCATTTTTCTCATACCTTCTTGATCCTTAGAAGAAACTTCGCAAATAAGTTGATAAAAAATTGTAGACATCCAGGATGCAAGAATAATTAAATCTTCATAATTTTGCAAAGAACAAACAACAAAATTTGTAGAAACAAAAATATCACTTGTAGAAATATAGACCTTTCCAGTCGTTCTAATTCCTCTAGGTATTAATAAAACATTACCTGTAAATTTTTTCTGTTGTTCTTTTTGCAATATTATTTTTAGTTCATTAAAGTTTTTTGCTTTTTTCTGCTGTTTGCCATCTGGTGGTGGTATTTTGATATACTCTGAAATTATGTCATTAATAATACTATCATTATTTTCGGTAATATCCAAAAACAAGGTATCTCCCTCTGTTAGTTCCAAATTATCTATTTTTGCATTTCGTAATCCTTTTTTCAGTATAAGTTTTTTATCTTTATACCTATTATATAGGTTAGGATTAGAATCAAAAAATAATAAATCAGAACCACCATTGTTACCAGCGGTACCTCTTTTTAAACACTCTTTATATTTTGTTAATTCTTCAAATTTATCAGAATTCTTAAAATTAGTATTTACAAACTTAATTGCTTCTGCCATTTCGCTATTTGTATCTCTCCACCCTTCTTCAATAGAATCATATAATAAAGAATGTGAAACTTTCTTGGCAACTATTCCAGGAATTAAATCTAAAAAACGGTCTGAAAACTCACCTTTAATTGCATCTGAAAAACTATCTATATTTATATCAGGAATCTTGTCATAACTCGCAATTACTTCTATATATTCAACAGGTTGCCTAGTTTTTCCAACAATTATACAAGTATCTTTTATAACCTCATCAAAAATTTCTTCTCCTGGGTAATTAAAAATAAGCCTCAAACCAAAATCTTTTAACAATAATGCTCTAATTATTTGCCCTTCAATACCTCTTGATACAAGATGAGTTTTAGGAAATACACAAGATACAGTAGAACCATCTGGTAATAATGACAATAATAATTCCAAAAACACAGCTTCTAATGGCATTTGTCCATTAGAAGTTAAAATGCAATCATCTTTTAACGCTTTTATTTTTTTTAATAATTTTTGTTTTCTTTCTAAACAATTAATTCCTGCAACAAAAGGAGGGTTTAATACCACTACACTTGTATTTTCAAAATATTCTTTCTCTATATCTGCTATATTAAAATTAGTAACTAAGGGAGAGTTAGACTTGGAAATGGTATTTGCATAATTAAGTCCAAGTCGCAATGATAATAATTCTAATAATTTTGGATTAATATCATTTGCAATAATTTGATTAGCCTGCAAATTAAATATTTCAATAGCAGAACTCAATAAATTTCCACTTCCTGCAGCAGGATCGCATATTTTTTTATTACCATCAAGTTCTCCCGAAATATATTTCGCTAATATTGAGACAAAACGAGCCAATTCCAAATCAGTAGGAACTTCACCTTCGTGTTCATATCCGTTTGATACAATTTGGTGCAATAATGTAGCAATTGAATCTCCCGAAACATTTTGTTTGCCAAAGTTATATAAGTTTGTAATGACAGAATTTTCGATATCAATTTTGTTATCAAATGTTTTATTAGAATAGTTAAAGATCCCTTTAAAATTTACCTTAGATGCTTCTTCACAAATTTTAGATATGTCCTTATTAAATAAGCGTATATCATGTAAATCATTTCTTTTTATAAATGTAAATGCCCCTCTAATATATTCATATAGTAAATATGCTAAGTTTGTTTTCCATTTTGGGGGAATATTTTTGATATTTTCTATAATATTTGCAAATTGATCCAATGTTACTAAATAATTGTATTTATTTTCTATAAAATTAGAAAGCATTATTTTAAAATAATCAGATAATTTCTCAATAAAATCATTTTCTGAAAGTTCTGTAAATTTTCCTATTTTGGAAAGACCTGGGTTTATCATTTGTTGAAAAGGTTTTGGTCTTGAAACATCGTACCTGAATGCATAAGCAGTTTCTAAATTGGTTAGAATATAAAATGGCTGCTCATTAATTCCTGAATTCATTTGAACATAAGACATTGTTTGAAATTGATATCTTGCACTTTCAACATCATTTGGCGTTCTTTTTACTTCTACAACGCAAAGATATTTCCCTGTGTTTTTGTTTTGTACAGCAAAGTCCATTTCTAGAGAACCAGTATATTGATGATGTAAGACTATATATTCATCTTTTTTATCAATTTGCCCAAGAGCATTTTCTAATGCTTTTTGACATATTGGATGGAATTTATTAACTTCAGAATCTGCATAAGAAATCCACATAAATTAACTCCAAATTAATTAATATATTTTTTTAATTCTTTTGCAATGACCTTTGCAAGAAGTGGTGGTACTGCATTCCCTACAATTAAATTTCTGCCTTGTTTACTTCTTGATATAATTTTATATGAATCAGGAAAAGATTGTAATCTTAAAGCTTCTCTTACTGTAATAAGACGATTTTCCTTATAATGAATATTACATCCAACATTAGGTCGATTAAAATATGTATTAATTGTATAAGATGGCATATTAGGCTCCAATCGTCCATAACAAGTTGTATGCCCACCCTCTTTTTGCAAGCGACGAATTCTTTCAGATTTTACATCTTTGGGAATATCCATATAATTTCCACCCGGCTTAACATAAGAAATTATATATTTATCTAATTCGCTCATTGTAGGAATGAAATGTTCGGTTATACTATTTGTATTATGCATTAACTTTTGATAACTATTCATCGGTTTTTTTATATATTGAATTTCCAAATTTTCATTATCTATAGCGGATGGTAAATCATCCAATGCTTCTTTTACACTTACATACTTTTTTAACGATATATCATTTAAGCTATGTGTTGGATTTGGAAATTTAAATTGTTTACCAGTTTTTAATCCGACTATAATAACTCTTTTTCTTCTTTGTGGAATCCCATAATCTGCTGCATTTAAAACTTGCATTTCAACATTGTATCCAATAGTCAAAAATGCGTCTCTTAATAAATTTATAATCAATTTTCCTTTTGAATTTTTAGCAGATAATAATCCAGTTACATTTTCAAATACAAAAGCTTGAGGTTGAACATGCTTTATTATATCAATATATTTCCAAACCAACTGTCCTCTTTTATCTTCAGTTTGCCTTTTCCCTGCAAGCGAAAAAGATTGGCAAGGTGGACCGCCTATAATAATGTCAGCTTTAGGAATATCTTCTATATTTAAATCGTTAATATCTGCAAAAACAATGTGATTACCTAGGTTTACTTTATATGTTTCTACAGCATCATAATTATTATCATTTGCCCAAATTATATTATACCCTTCTTCTGCAAAGCCTAAATCCAAACCTCCACCACCGGAAAATAAACTAACAACCTTTATATCTTTCACTATGCACACTCCAATCTTAATTGCTTTGCTTCTTCATATAATTGTTTAATCTTTATATGATTAACAGAGGAGTATTTTGAAATAATTTTAGTAATATTATCTACTGCCGATGTGGAATTTTCAAAAGATAATAATTTTGCTTCTTGTTTTAATAAAGCAATGTCTTCAGCTGAAAAGGTATTAAAATCAGGAAATTTTAAATTATCAAAGTCATATCTTTGAATTTTTAGTAAGCCTGCACCATATTTTTTACCAAATTTTTCAAGCTGATAATAAATATAATAATTATTTAATAATGCAAAAGTTAACTCATAATCAAGCTCTGGTTTTATAATATAAAAATTATCTCTTACTAGATACCCATCAGAGTTATATATAAATTTCATATCATTCCGAATAAAATAACTAAATAAAAAACCCGAACTGTCAATATTTTTAATATTAAACCATTCTTTTTGTTTTTTTATTTTCTCGTATAGAGTTTTAGGGGTTTGCGATGACATAATATACTTTTCACTTTTTTTAATGAAGTTTCTTATTTCATCAGTAAATTTATACTTAGTATTTGGTATAAATACTTGATCTAATAATACATTTTGTGTTCGATAGCCATTTATATTTTTAGGTGAAGATATGATTGGACATAAATGAACCATTGATTCTGGTTTTTGAAATTTAGGATTAATAAAAATTTCATTACATCCAGTAGTCAGTCCTCTTCTGATTTTTGCAATTTTACTAAATGGAATTACAAACTTTAAATTACAACTTTCTGATTTTTTACCGACAAATTTCAAAACTCCATTTTTAACTTCAATTTTTTGATTGTTTGTTAAAACAGATGCCTTTCCCTTTTTTAGATGCAAAACAATAACATCAACTAATGGCGAATTTTCAAATATATCTCCATAAATATTAATTTCGTTCAGTAAACTACAATGTTTATTTAGTATTTTTTTAAATTCTGTTCCATTTTTGGTTTTTGTCCAACTACTTGGAAATATTACAATTAATTCTCCATTCTTTTTTAGTAGATGAATGGCTTTTACAATAAAATACATATAAAGATTGGCATTTAAGGGTAAGTTTTTAAATATTTTATTTTCTTTTAATTTTTTTTTAGATATTCCAAAAACTTTAAGCTCATCTATTTTTTCATGTCTAACATATGGGGGGTTCATAATAATGCCTTCATATTTTTTTTGAATATCAGCAGTTAAAAAATCTTTATTATAAAAATTAAATGATTTAAATTTTTTTTCTACATCTTTAAATAATTCTTTATCAATTTCATAACCATCTACATTTTTAAAACCAAGCATTAGTAGTTGATTTATAAAATTGCCCGTTCCAAAACAAGGTTCCAATATTTCAGCATCAATACCAATATTGAACAGGGAAACCATATATTTAGCCACATCATCTTTTGTGAAAACTTGTCCTAAATTAATCATGTAATTTTCCTCTATACAAGAATAGCATAGATCTAAAAGAAAAACTTAATATGAAGTTTTTTATAGCAACTTTATTTTTATACTATCCATAACAAGCTAAATGCAAAAAATAATTTATTTTTGGAAGAAAAATAAATTTTTGTAATTTATGATATTAAACTTATACCTTCTAATTTGAAATTTGCTTGGAATTCATTACATATTCTTTTGAATTATGTTCTATGTACATCTCATACACAGGAATATTATTTTTGTTAGCAAAATCTTTTAAAATGTTTTTATTTCTTGTGGACATATTTACTCCCAAGTATATTGCTGTTGGCTTTTTATATATAGCAGGTTTTGTATTGCAATGTGATATAATTCGCCATTCCTGTTCATATTTCCAGTCCATAGATTTGCGCAAAAGAATTTTATAAATTGCTAAATCGTCATCTATTGGAACAAACACACTAAAAGGTACCTTAGTAAACATACTTTGTACAAAATATGAAGCTATAAAATCTTTTGCATTAAATCTTTCATCTGAATAAATAACAGGAAAAAGTAAATCGTAATGAGCAAAGCGGCATTTATTAGAACAATTTATGCAAGGAGAATTATAATTTTTAAAATCATATTCTAACGCAAACCCTTTATGTGAATCTGCGTAGTGAGACCACATTATTGGTGATTCTATCGTTTCTGAAAAACAAGCAATATTTGAATATGTTTTTAAATAATCAATAGAATGGGTAATTATGTGTGATAAACTTTTTTCGATTTTAGGCAGTGCAACCCTAATATTTAAACGATATTTATCATCTGACTCGTTTAAAAATCCTTTTAGTATAGATTTTTGCTTTGCTTGTAAACTTTGCACTAAGGCAGGATTATATTCTAACCATTTTTTAAATTTTGTCCTACTACGTGGATTTTTCAAGTCATCTAATATTTCTTGCACATTGACATAAATAAGGGAATCAAAGGGGTCATTGAAATTAATAGGATTTGAAGTTGTTATTAAATTCTTGCATAAAGCGTCATAAAAATTATTATTGTCGTCAATTTTTCTGTATCTAAATAATTTTTGTGGTTTTAATTTCTGTACTTTCTCACAAAAAATTCTAATTTTTTCTTTGTTGTTTTCAGGCTTGTCATAATTTTTAATAAAAGTACTGTCTAAAATTTCTTTAAATTTTTCTCTTGCAGTTAATTCTTTTTCCATAATTCCATTATATTGCAAATTAAAGCTGATTTTAATATTTGTGTTCTAATGTTTCAATTATTTTGAAAGACTTGAGATTAAGTATACTTGGAGCGATAGATGTTAAAAAGAAAGGATTTACAATATGGATTTAGCATTTGGAACAAAGATTTTAAACCACAAGACAGGTGAAATCGGATTATTAATTAAAACTTGGAAAAACAAGTTTGCCGATGCAGAAATTGATTATGCAACTTGTGTCGATAAGCACGGCAAACGCTACAATATCAAACTTGATGAGATTTTTCCGTTGGAGGAAACTGATGATTTTGAAAAATAAATTAACAAGAGAAACCATAAAAAAACTTATCCTGAATTTAGAAAAAAGTTTGTTAAAGAGATAAGTACAGCTTTTGAAAGTTATCGAAGAACACAACTAAATAAATATTCTTATAACTTCAAAGATGACAATTCAATGGAATACAACTTTTATTTTCAATTACAGTGGAATTTCAATCATTTTGGGAATTCTGTCTGGTATATAGAAAGGCTATGGGGGAATAATGAAAAAATATTACTTAGAAGATAAAGAATTTCAATTTCTGTACGCTAAAAGCAAAAGAATTTACCATTCGTTGGTTGTAATAGATCATTTTTGCAGTAACTATAATGAAATAGAAGAAATTGCGAATATATCGGGTATAATTAATTTCATAAAAAATGAAGCAGATATGCTATATTCAAAAATGATTAATTGTGAACTTGATTAAACCCCGTTCAAAAAGTGTCCAAAAGGCTCTGTATTGAATTTATTTTAAAAATACAAGGGGTTTTATTATAAAATAAAAATAGCCTGCTTAAATTTGATTTAAACGAGGCTATTTGATAGAAGGTTTTATACATCTTGTAATCTTGAGATCCTGCGAACTTCATATTCCGGAATTTGGTATTTTTCTCTTATATCATCTTCGTAATTTATATAAAGGTCATAGAGTTTGTAGTTAAAAAATGATTTATCGCTATTTAGACAAGGTATTCTTTTTATGTCTTTATAACTTATTGCAGGAACATAAGATTTATCTGAGCCTTGCAATATAAATTCCAAAAGGATATATCTGGTTATAACTTCCGCAAATTTTGGAGCTATCTCCATATATTCTTTAGCAACTGTTTTCATTATTGATTTGATGTAATCTTGAAACGCTTCTTGTTTCCTTACTCTGGCATTATATATATTTATTTGCAGTTTTTTCTTTTTGTTATCTACACCTTTAATTAAATCTTGATTAACCTCTATTTCTTCTTCGATTTTCTTTAGTCTTTTATTGATTTTAGAAACATCTTTCCCTTCTGCAAGTAAAGCAGGACGCTCCTCTTTTAGTTTTACGATTTCATCTTGCAGGGTTTCGATTTTATCTTGTGCTTGCTCCTTTCTTTCATCCATTGCTTTGATTTCGCCAAAAAAATTTCTGCATTCCAAAAATACTCTTTCCATTTTTTCCTTTGCATCTGTCATATAAGCTCCTTTCTTTTACTTTAAATTTCTGTAATTAACACCAAGCTCATAAAATATGAAAATTTCAAAATCTCTGTTATATCTTTCTCCGTTTATGAGTCTTGTAATGTATGACTCCGACATTTTTAACTTCTTAGATAAAGCTTTTTGAGTAATTCTTTTATATGCCAAGGCTCTTTTAATATTTTCCATTCTTTTCTTAAGAAACATCAGCAAACTCCTTGGTTAAACACTATTCTGTTTAAACTGAATTCGTTTCTCGGAGTAAGTCTTTTAACTTGAAAACTAAAACTGTTATTTGTAAAACCTTTATTATTTGCATAACTTAGCACTTGTTTTAATAATGCCATTGTATTTTTAAATCTTCTCGGACTTAAATCCTTTTCTTCACAATATCTAAAAAAGTCTTTTATAACAGAATCATCAATTTCTTCAGGTCTTTTTGTTTTGAAGTACGGTAAAATATGGTTCTTTAATAATGAGCGATAAGTTTGTATGGTACTTGGAGTGCAAAATTTTGCAGCATATTTTTCAAGAAAATTGTTTATAATTTCATAAAAAGAAAATTTTTCGCTTAGTTCATTATGTGGTACAAAAAATCCGTAATTTTTAGGCTTGTCGGACTTTTCTTTTTTCTCTTTTTCTTTCTGTTTTTGTTTAAATTTATCATATTCGCTTCCTTCAATAAAAGGTTTTACACGTGTTGTTTTAGGCGGTTCAAAGTTTTCAAAATCTTTGATAAAAAGATAACCTTGTGTATCTTTTTTAATCACGTTTTCGGTAATCAATTGTTCAAGAAGTTGGTTTAATTCTTCTTTTGGCATTTCTGCAAGCATAAAAATTTCATTGTAAGTAAAAGCTTTTAATTTTCTTGCAAGATAAATAAGTTTTTCCATTTGTTCTCCTTTCTATTTCAATAAAAACCGCATATCTTTTAAGGTTATAATTGATAAATCATTTGCTTTGGCATAATTTTCGGCTTTATCTATAATCTTAACTATCTGTCGAAATCTGTTTTCCGTATTTTGTATGTGTTCTATAGCGGAATTATCAAATTTAATTTCTGACAACTCATTGATAAGATTTTTTATATCTTCAATCGAAAATTTTTGAAACTGTAATATTTCAGACAACCTGTCATACAAATGCTTATAGCGTTTTATTTTTTTATCAGCATAACTCATACCGATTAGAATAATAGGTGTATGTGTTCTGTCATGGATATCTCGGAGCATTTCAATTGTTGATTTTTCTTGGGTTAAATAATCAATTTCATCAACAATAATTAATCGTGGTCTTTTAATCAATTCACGTGTTATTTGTTCAAATATATCCGCTGTTCTATAAAAAGGACTATCGCCGAGTTCTTTTACTATTTCTTCCAACAACCACTTTGTTGACATAGATTGTTTTGCACTCACATATATCGCATCATCTTGGTGATTTGATACCCACCAAATAGCAGCTTGAGTTTTTCCAAGACCTGGTTCTCCATATATTAATGCCATCCCCGGTACACCTTGTGCCCTGTTTTGCAGGTTATTTATAGTACTGATAAAATTTTTCACGTTCTTTGTATTAACAAATACAGGCTTCATTCTTCTCCTTTCTATAAATTTGTTTATATTCTTCACTTAATTCGTATTCTTTAAACCAAGCGACATCCTTGTCATTTTCAAATCCGTTTTGTAAATGCCATTCGTAGCGTTGGTACTTAAATTCAAAATTTGGTCTGCCATCCGTTGGTTCAGGTTCTATATTTCTTGTTATTTTAGGTTGTTGAACCGTTTCAATTTTAGGTATCTCTTGCCAATCCAATGTTTTAATATTTTGGGATTTAAGATAATTTTTCAGTTCTTTTACGGTTTGTTTTTCCAAGCGTTTTTGTTGCCGCAGTTTAAATTTCAATTCTTCCTGATCTTTGATATCTCCTAAATAATTTGCCATAGGGTGAATTGGCATAACTCTTTGAGCTTCGCAAATAAATTCATTTTTAAGCGTATAAATTTTTATTTTTGTTAAGTCAGATAAGCTGTATTTAATAATTACTCTGCCTTTTAAACCGTATAAACAATCATTGTAATAATCAGCTTTTAGGAACCTGATTCCGTTTCTTTGTATATTTTTAATTTCACAACTCAACATTAAGTCATCAAGTTTTTCTAAATCAACACCGCAACCTTTTCCTTCTTCAAGAACTTCGCCAATTGTTTTGCCTTTTACATTAGGGCATTTAAGAGTGCGGTGAAAACGCATGTATGCTTCTAACATTTGTGACAGTTCTTCTATCGTAGGTATAAATTGAATATGGTATTCTTTATGGAATTTCTCATTCCTTTTCATATATGCAGGTTGGTCTTTTATTGACGAGCCGACAAAAGAAGGTAATAACCTTTCAAACCCGTCTTGCAGTTCTCTGAAAAATCTTTCAATAACCTTTGCTCTTGCATTATAAGGTTGAGCAAAAACTGGTGTAATATCAAGTTTATTAAATAAGCCGTTAATACCGCTTTCGTGTAAATCTCCGGTGAAAAATTTAGCTCGAAAAGCTTTTCCGTTATCTTGATAACAAATTTTAGGAATTTTTCCTAAATTAATAATAGAATTTCTTAAAGCTGAAGATATAGCTTGAGTGTTTTCTTCAAGCATAATTTCATAGCCAACCAAAGCTGTTGATTTCCAATCAAGATAACCGATTAAAGTTGGTCTGCATGGTCTTCCCGTAAACGGATTTAAACATTTAACAGATAATCTGTGACCGTCTGCTACTAAAACATCTCCGACTTCTAATTTTGAAATATCTCTTATTATGTATGGTTGAACTTTATCTCTTAAAGCTTTTTGTCCTTCTCTTGCAAGTATCCATTTATCATAATTATTACGTTTAAAATTCTCTGCATATCTTCTAAAATTTCTTTCACTACTTGGAGATTCCAAACCTTTCTTTTCAAGTATATATTTGGCAAGTTTGGTTGCTTTACCTATATTTGTTTTATTGGGAGTTAATAATAAGGATTTGAAAACTAATTCTTCTTCATGAGTAAGTTGAGGATTAGATTCTTTTTCTCCATAATCATAATTTGGAATAAGTTTTGTATAGTCGTCATTTCCTTTAATAGCTTTATGCCATCTATAAATAGTTCCGATAGAGATTTTTCCTAAGATATTAAACAAATAAGAATATATTTTTCCGTCATTATAAATATCAATAAATTCTTTTCCTGCTTGAGTTTTATTCTTAGAAATTTTCTTATAATCAACCCATAGATTTACTAAATCATATCGAGCTAAGGCAATTTGTCGAGCATGAGGAGGTGTAATAGAGTTTTTTCTCAAAACAGGTTCCCTATTTTTCTCAATTTCACATTTACTTTTCTCAAAATCGATTAAATTTT
>DVFS01000067.1 GCA_018713115.1 Candidatus Galligastranaerophilus faecipullorum | reverse complement strand
ATATATTTAGGAAAACAGCTTATTTCAGGAGGGAAAATGTCACCCGTTGATATGAAAGAAAAATATGAAATGGTTATAGGGCTTGAGGTTCATGCCCAGTTAAAAACCAATACAAAAATATTTGCACCCGACGGTGCAAGTTTCGGCAAAGAACCCAACACTCAAACATCGGCAATTACACTCGGTATGCCCGGCGTACTTCCGGTTTTGAATAAAGAAGCCGTCAGAATGGGAATTTTAACAGGTCTTGCGCTTAACTCTCAAATTCCTGAAAGATGCAAGTTTGACAGAAAACAGTACTTTTACCCCGACCTGCCCAAGGGTTATCAGATTTCACAGTTTGATGAACCCATCTGTCTTGGGGGCTGGGTGCAAATTTCCAACAAAAAAATAGGTATCACAAGGGCGCACCTTGAAGAAGACGCAGGCAAACTTGTTCATGCGGGCGCAGCGGGATTATACGGCTCATCTTATTCTCTTGTTGACCTGAACCGCGCGGGAACTCCGCTTTTAGAGATTGTATCCGAGCCTGATATGCGCTCATCCGAAGAAGCAAGAGAATACGTCGAACAATTAAGAAATATCTTAAGATACATCGGTGTTTGCGACGGCAACCTTGAAGAAGGCTCAATGCGCGCCGATGCAAACATTTCGGTTCGCCCCAGAGGTCAAAAAGAATTCGGCACAAGGGCTGAAATAAAGAACGTAAACAGCTTTAAAGCACTTGTACGTGCAATTGAATATGAATTTGAAAGACAAACAGACATTATTGAAGAAGGCGGAGAAGTCATTCAGGAAACACGTCTGTGGGATGATAACAGCGGAACAACATCATCCATGCGCGGCAAGGAAGACGCCCATGACTACCGCTACTTCCCCGAACCCGACCTTATGCCGCTTAAAATAAGCAGGGAATGGGTGGAAGAAATTAAAAAATCCATGCCCGAACTGCCTTTGCAAAAAGTCCAAAGATATACAGAGCTGGGTCTTAGCGAATATGATGCAAATGTTATAGTAAATCAAATGGATATAGCACTTTTTTATGACAAAGCGCTAAATATGGGAGTCAATCCGAAAGTTGCGTCAAATTTCCTTATGGGAGAAGTTGCCGCATACCTGAAAGAAGAAAAAATATCCATAAACGATTCAAAACTCGATGTGGAAAATTTTGTCAAACTTCTCTCACTGCTTGACAAGGGTACAATTTCAAACAACATTGCAAAACAACTCGTTGTTGAAATCCTGAAAACAGGTGAAGACGCTCAACAGCTCGTTGAGAAGAAAGGCTTGAGCGTACTTTCCGACGCAGGCGAACTTGAAGCACTTGCAAAAAAAGTGGTTGAAGCTAATCCCGAACAGGTAGCCGCATACAAAGGCGGAAGAGATAAGCTTTTCGGCTTTTTTGTAGGGCAGGTTATGAAAGAAACCAAAGGCAGAGCCAACCCGCAAATGTTAAATGAGATTCTAAAAAAAGAACTGGAAAAATAATCTTTTTTTGATAATATTTTCATATAATTTACAGAATTGACAATTTAATAGATTTTACCTGCCGGTGTGATGACAAAACGCGCGGAGCGTGTTTTAGAAAATATGAGACCAATTTCATCACATTGCAGAATTGACAATTTAATAGATTTTACCTGCCGGTGTGATGAAATTGGTAGACGTGCCAGACTCAAAATCTGGTGTGGTTCACCCCACGTGCCGGTTCGACTCCGGCCACCGGCAGATAAAATAAAATTAACTCCCGCAATGGGAGTTTTTTAATGGAGCCGAACCGACCCCACGTATCTGGCGAAGTCGCAACCTCACGGTCGCTCAGTCGACTCCGTTCAAGGGCAGATAAAATAAAATTAAACTCCCGCAATGGAAGTTTTTATATAAATGGCAAAAAAATTTTTTACAAGTTTTATATAAAAGCATGTTTGACGCCCGAATGCGTACATGTTAGTATAACCGTAAATAAAAAGGAAATAAGGTGAAACTCCTTAACTGGACCGCAGCCGTAAAGTCGGAAAACTTATAACACTGCAGGCCGCGCGCACCGGTTTGGGTTTATAAAGTTCTTTGCTGCGGGGAATAGCACAGGGAACTTTTTTAATGACAGGTTCAATATCAACAGTAAATAACAATCGGGCCAATACATGCCCGCACGGGCTGCCGCTTGGTGCCTGCCCTATATGCAACGGCATGGGCGGCGGAGGCTCAACCAAAAGAGCCGACGAGCCAAGACGTCCGGGCGAGATGACGTATCAAGAGTGTTATGCGCAATGGAAGCAGATGCAAAGGGCGCAAGCCCGCGAGGCAGCACTGCAAGAGGCTATGATTAAAAATGCGGAACTTGCCGCAAAATTTCAACAGCAGCTTGCAAACATAACAAATACTGCAATTAATGTATTAGACAAGGTTCAAAACGCCCTGCCCAAGCCTGTTGCAAAGGTATTTGAAGGAATTTCAAACAATATATTGAAACCGCTTTTAAATATTGTCAAAGACTTTCCGCAAATAATCAAGAATCTGCCCAATGTTATTGAAAACATCAGGAACGAAATAACAAGAGCCGCAGAGAAAATTAATGCACTTGTTGGCGAGGTTCAAAACTTTGTCGAAAAGAAAATTTCCGATGCGGCGCGCACACTTAAAAAACGTCTCAGAAAATTTCTTTCAATATTCGGGATTGAAGAAGAATTTGAAGAAGATGAAAAAATACGGGAAGAACTCTCGGTATTTAAAGAATTTGAAATTGAAAAACTCAAAGAGGCCTTCAGAAAACTAATTACTCCAAAAGACAAGGAAGATGAAATTGCCGGACGCACGGATAAACGCAGCGACACCAAGGTACAATCAGACAGCTAAAAGATACCTGACCGACCGCCAGTTAAAACAAAAAAACGCAACGCTTGAGGGTGTTGTTGTAAATAATTTTATCAAAGATAACGAGCAGCATGAGAGCCCAAATCTTGACGACACTTACAATGCACTCGTAATTTCAGATAAAGAAGATTCCGACATTGATACCTATTTAAACAACAGTAAAGGCCAAAGAGGGTACGATACCAAAAAGGCAATGCTGCCGCTTGTTGCAGGCACGGGCGCGGTATTTGTGTCAAGCGCACTTTTAAGTCTTGTACTTAAGCGCTCAGCCAAAAAAAATCTCACAGAACCTGTTATAAAACAGCTCCCCGCCATGGGTATGAATCTGAATATTGTTGAGGAAACAGGTTTTGCAACCTATATGGCTCTTCGCGACCCTAATCGCAAAAATATCATGGCAGCAATTGCAGTATTTACGTTTTCCGCACTGACACTTGCCGCCAAAAAATTTATAGAAGGTATAAAAGAGATTTGGATAAAAAAACAGGACGCCGATATACAACGCGACCTGCAAGAGGACTTAATTTCCGTTGAAACACAAGCTTTCTCCGGTAAACTCGCCGTTT
Organism: Candidatus Galligastranaerophilus faecipullorum; assembly: GCA_018713115.1. Taxonomy (GTDB): domain Bacteria; phylum Cyanobacteriota; class Vampirovibrionia; order Gastranaerophilales; family Gastranaerophilaceae; genus Galligastranaerophilus; species Galligastranaerophilus faecipullorum. The sequence goes on along the minus strand of DVFS01000067.1, from coordinate 10,304 downwards.
TAAGGAACATGCTTACAAACAAAGGGGAATATTTAAAATCGGCTCTTGGTATGCAAAGCAGAAAAAAATACCTTGATACATCAATATATTCAAGACACTTTAACTTTACGGGACAGGAAAGCAGAGAAACAACAGAGCAAAAAAAAGACAACAAAATTTCAAAATTTCTAAACCCTTATACAGTAATATCCGCGCTAATGCTTGCAGGCGGACTCACCCTTGGAGCACTTACCCTTAAAAATATAAAAAGCAGCGCCAAAATTCAGGACAAGTATGTAAATGACTTTATAAAAAACAAAAAAGATGTACTTGACAGCCTTATTCAAAACGGCAGCAAAGACAAGGCTCTTATGAAAGATGTGCTTATAAAAATGGGCGCAACAAGGGAAAAAGCGGCAGAATGCGCTAAAATGGCCGGCTTTGATGAAAATGATATAGAAGAAATAGCCTCATCCGTATCCTCAAGCGTAGAAAATATCTGGGGCAATGCACCTACAGGTATGAGCACGGAAAGCGGTAAATCATTTTTCTACTGTTATTTAAACGAAGCGCGCGGACATCTTTATAACTGGCTTATCCACAGTGACAACATATTTTTAAAACATCTGTTTTTTGCTATGGCAACCGTCAGCGGCACAAGCTATATTGCACAGCAAAGCGCAGACGCTTTAAAGGAAGTTGCAGTATTAAAAGAAAACGCAAACACCGAGTTAAATCTTCAAAAAAGGTTGGTTGATGTCGAAATTAATAACTTTAAAGCTAAAAAAGAAAGCGCTGTAGCGCCGCTCATTGAGGAATTTGAACACCAGAGAAAAGAGGGGAAATCGCCTTCGGAACTTAAAGTTATGGCGGATAACATACTGCTTGAAATAAAAAACGGCCCGCCGTTTGTATATTCATAGGAGGAATAATGCCGGTAAATCCGATTACAGCCTTTAGTATCAAACATCTTGGAAAAAACGTCAAACCTGCTGATAGTTCAAAAAATTACTGCTGCTTTGACGAGTATAAAATAGAAAAAATTCTGCAGGAAAAAGAAGCGGCGCTCCCCTATATAGAACAGGTTCTAAAAACCACAAATGACACGCGCACAGTGCTTGACGGATTATATATTCTAAATCGCATGCTGGATAATCAAGTAAAAGGTATAGATAAAATGTATCCGGTACTGAGCCGTTTTAATGACTCAAACTCACCCGATATACAGGTTATGTTAAGCGGAATATACAGAAAAACGCTTGTTCCTGACGCATTTGGCCCCTTAAATAAAATGCTTTATAAGCAAATAACCGCACCTAACAGCCCTTACTTTGACCCGACAGAAGAAATAGGCGGAGCAATTCTTGAATACATAAAAAACTACGGGGCAAAAAACGCCTACGACAAGAACAGTATTTAATGTTTTTTAAAATTGTTGTAGAATTAATTTATGAATAAGATAAAATTCAAAGGTTTTACACTTGCCGAAATGCTTGTAGCCACACTTGTTTTGTCTATAATGCTGGTTGTTATGGCGCCTGTTATGACAAAAAAAGCAAAAGAGAGGGTTTCTCAAAAGATTGAAGTTGTGCAATCACAGGAACAAGGAGTGCCCGTAGGTGCAATAGTCCTCTGGTACGGGCCGGATATTCCCGAGGGCTGGCAGGAATGCAGCGGACAGATGCTAGACGAAAATGAAATGAGTGAACTTAAAAACGCAATTTCAACTTCAGACTATCTTCCTGATTTAAACCGTTTTTTAAGCACTGCCGATTCAAACTTAAAATACATTATAAAAGTAAAAAATTAATTATTTGTTTTCAATTTGTGCAAGAACCTCCGCCCCGACTAGATTTTCAAGAATCATTCTTGAAGCCCAGAAGTCGGATTCTGCTTTTTTAGCGGCATTTTGTGCATTTCTGTAGTAAACATCCGCAATTATCAGCTCTTCTCTTGGCGCATTTTGCGACTTATCATAAATATCCCGTCTTTTCTCAAGATTATCAAGAGTCATAGCCATTATTTCTTTTTTTGTCAGGTAGTCAATGTAAAGGTTTAACAGTTTTTTCTGCAAATCATCTATCTTTCTTACCAGAAGCACCATATCTGCGTCATTTACCTTTGTAAATTTATAATTAAGCTCCTTATCATCCCTGGTAAGCGCACTAAGCAACCCTCCGCCGATAAGAGCACCTGACGCCATATACGGGTTGGAACTTAGTGCAGTACCTGCAATTGTCGAAAAACTTGCGATAGGTTTTATGATTTTTTTTAATACGCCTTCATTGGGTTTGTTCTCATCAGGATTTGAAAGCTTATAAATAGTATATTTTATAGTTTCGCTTCTTTGAGCCGCAGCATTCCAGAGAACCTGTAAATCCGCAAGCAGGTCGGCTGATTCAATATTTAAATCATATGATACATCCTCTGCCAGCCTTTTTAAGCTCAAATCTGCATAAGAAGCGTCGTATGCAGCCTCCTTTATCCCCGTTTTTGATGTCACCGTTTTACCTTCATTTACCGTTTTGACCTCCTTGAAAGGCGCCTCGGGATTTTGCCCGACACCTAATCGGTTAGCAGGGGGCATAGGATAGTTAAGCTCCTCAAGTGTAATTGAAAAAACGGGAGAAGTAAGAAAAAATGATATAAAGACTAATATCAAATTATTTCTTAGCATTAAAAGCCTCAATATTTACGGGAATTTCTTTCTTTGAAAAATTAACGTCATCAAGGTTAACATTCTGGGTTTTTAAATTATACTGCGCGACATTAAGATTTTCGGTTGTTTCCTTGCCTGCAAGACGCTCCAGCATGAGGTGATACCTTTTTACTTCCTGCTTAATCTTGTACTCCTCCACAAGCTGCTCTTCCCACTGTGCGGAGGCAACGGAAATTTCCAGAGAATCATTATTTTTAAGAGCATCGTTATAGTTTTTATTATACAGTAAAAGCTGTGCCCTGCAGTCTTTAAGCCGCATTAGGGCACCTTTGTAGTTGTAATACGTAACAACAATTTCATCCTGCAAGTCTTCAATAAGTGCCGCAAGCTCTATAGCTTCGGTATCCGTAAGCGGCACATCCTGGAGCTTTTTGTAGTTATCCTTGTTAATCCAATTATTGGCAAGTCTTGCTGCCGCAAAAGAAGCGGATTGCAGCGAGTAGTGCATGCCCATAAAAGATGGCAGCATGGCAGCACCGCTAATCAACGCACTCATGCTTTTTGCCATCAGCGAAGAGTGAATGCGTCTTTGCTCCTCGGGAATGGCAAGTTTTTTTAGACAGAATTTAATCAGCGGGTTTGTATCAACCGTAGCATTCCACAAATTTTCTAAATCCTCAACATCTGCAGCCTGCTGCTTATTTACAACAATCTGCGCCTGCTCGGTATCGTTTATAAATAGCGAGCCCTTAAGTGTCTGCACCTGATCATCATATTGAATTTTATGCTGTTCGGGATTTTCAAGTTTAATCTCCTGTACACCCAGACACCAGGGTGCATAAAAATTAAATATTAACAGACAAGATATGATTCTTTTAAGCATAATAACTTTATAGCATATTTTTTATTTAATACCCAAAATCCTCACCGCGGGTATCTTCCTCATCCTGCAGGGATGAAAGATCGTAATTGTAGGTGGAATCAAAATCCTCCGGCAATTTATCACTGTCAGGCCAGATTGTACCTTCATCAAAACGGCAAGCGCTCATATTAGTGCTTGCGCTAAAGTCGCTGTCCGAAAGTTCCGCTTCATTTAAAACACAGCCTGCCATATCAGCATCGGTGAAGTTAGAATAAGAAACATTTGAATAACTGAAGTCGGTGCCGTTTAAAACGGATTCGGAAAAATCACACTCGCTTACGTTTGCTCTTGAAAAGTTTGCACTTGTGAGGTCGCAGCCCGTAAAGTTAACATTTGTGAGCGAACATTCAGCGAAAGAAGCGCCCGAAAAGTCAATATTTGAAAAATCTATATCAGAGATGTCACCGGCTGCAAAATCGCATTCGCTCAGGTCAATAATACCGCCGTTTTCTGCGTGATAGTCTTTAAACTCGTCTTTATTGTTTAAAATAAGACTTACAATTTCATCTTTTGACTTCATACTCATTGTTATCCTTTTAACTCCCGTTTTATTATTTTCCGACATACTATGTTTAAGTCAAGTAAAGAAAATTTAACTGTCGATAATTTGCGTTTGAATAGCAAGCAGCACAGCCTGCACACGGTTATCAACATTAAGTTTTTTATAAATACTGTTAAGGTGGGTTTTTACCGTGACTTCACGCACAAACAGCTTTTTTGCAATGTCCGCATTACTCTCGCCTTTTGCAACAAGTGTCAGGATTTCCTTTTCTCTTGATGTCAAAGGAGAAATAGGTTCTGATGATACAAAAGGAAGTGCTGCCGCGTGTTTTTTCTCATTAGACCAGTTTGAGCGCCTTAAAAGAGCTTCAATTCTTGCCAGAAGATTTGGTAAAATAAAGGGCTTGGTTATATAATCATCCGCGCCGAATTTAAGACCCGACACCTGTTTGTTTTCTTCATTTACGGCAGTAAGCATAATAATCGGAGTATGCTTTGTTTTCTCGCTCTCGCGAATCGCCTTAAGTGTTTCCCATCCGTCAAGATTAGGCATTACCACATCAAGCAGAATTAAGTCAAAAGGCACTTTCTCTTCGCTTAAAATTTTCAGTCCCAAAAGACCGTCGGTTGCGGTTTTGACTTCATACCCGTACATAGGAAGCGCATCCTCCAGGAGTTTCGGGTTATCGTCAATTATTAAAATCTTTCCTAATACACTCATTTTTATTCTATCCTATCTTTCAGCCGGGCTAACCCAGAATATTTTCTTTTATAGCTTTAATTGCAGCCTGTGTTCTATCATCCACGGAGAGTTTTTGTAAAATATTGCACACATGAACCTTTGTAGTGTTAACCGAAATATTTAATTTTTTTGCTATTTGCAGATTTGAATTTCCGTCGGCAAGAAGCGAGAGTACTTTTTTTTCTTTAAGGGTCAGATTATACAGATCGTCTTTCTTTAGGCTGCTAGCGGATGCAGGACGCTTTGTATTCAGTACATACTGCGAAACGGCAGAGTCAAACCACAGACTGCCGCCAAGAATATCTCTTATAAGTTCTATAAGTTTATCAGGCTTTATATCCTTTGAACAATATGCACTTATACCGGCTTCAAGGCACTTTATAACCTCGTCTTCTTCATTATGGGAAGTAAGGACTATAACCTTAACCTTTTTGTGCATTTTTTTAATTTCCTGAGTTGCCTTAACTCCGTTTACACCGGGCAAACCTAAGTCCATAATCACAAGCTGGATTTCATTTAAGGCAAGCTGCTCATATGCTTCCTGCGCGCAGGAAGCTTCATAAACATTTTCCACAAAATCGGCGTCGCGCAAGGAAGTTTTGAGCGCAAAACGCGTAAGAGCGTGATCCTCTACTATAAGAATATTATATTTCTTGCCCATTTTTAAATTATATTACAATTATTCGGAGTTTTGCAAGATATTTTGCATTATTTCTGTTTTTTTGATATCGTAACTAAAGATAAGGAATTAAGGCAATGATTGAAATAAAAGACGTAGAACATGTTGCAAAACTGGCAAGACTTGAACTAAGCGAAGAAGAGAAGATAAAGTTTTCAAAGCAGCTTGGAGACATTTTAAAATACGTCGAGCAGATGAATGAAGTCGACACAACCGGCGTTGAGCCGATGAATCATGCTGTGGAATTTTACAACGTCATGCGCGAAGACATTGTAAAATATGAAAATACGCGCGAGGAGTTAATGGCAAACGCGCCTGATTCCGAGTCGGACTTTTTTAAAGTACCGAAAATCAACTAGACTTTTTGGGGAAATGTAATGACAAAATATATATTTATCACAGGCGGCGTTGTAAGCTCTCTAGGCAAGGGCATTGTAGCCGCCTCTTTAGGTAATCTTTTAAGGGCAAGGGGCTTTAGTGTTACCATTCAAAAATTTGACCCCTATATAAATGTCGACCCCGGCACCATGAGCCCTTTTCAGCATGGAGAAGTTTTTGTAACCGATGACGGCGCCGAAACAGATCTTGACCTCGGGCACTATGAAAGATTTACCAACACATCTCTTGGAAAATTTAATAACGTAACCTCGGGAAGCGTTTATCAGACTGTAATAAACAAAGAGCGTCAGGGCGAATATCTGGGGGCTACGGTACAGACCATTCCTCATATTACAAACGAGATTAAATCAAGGATTCAAAAGGTTGCAAAACAGTTTAACCCCGACTTTTTAATAGCGGAAATCGGCGGCACCATAGGCGACATTGAAGGACTACCCTTTATTGAAGCCATAAGACAGTTTCGCTCGGAAGCGGGTATCGGGAACTCGCTTTCCATCCATGTTACACTTCTTCCGTATCTGCCCACATCAGGGGAACTCAAAACAAAACCCTCGCAGCACAGTGTAAACACCCTGAGAAGTTTCGGTATACAGCCGGAAATTCTTGTGCTTCGCACGCAGGTACCGGTTTCGCAATCGGAAAAAGACAAAATCGCACTGTTTTGTTCGGTTTCAAAAGAGTGCGTAATTGAGTGCAGAGATATGGACACAATTTATGAAGTACCGCTTGCACTTGAAGATCAAAATCTTGCACAGAGCGTATTAAAACTCTTAAACTGTCGTACAAAGACTCCAAACCTTAAAAACTGGAGGGATCTGGTAGATAAGATTAAGCACCCTAAAAACGAACTGACTGTCGCGCTTGCCGGAAAATACACCGAGCTTAACGATGCTTATATTTCCGTTGTCGAGTCGCTTAAACACGCGGGCTGCGCTTATGATACAAAAGTAAAAATCAAATGGCTCGCCTCGGAAGAGTGCAACAGTGATAACAAAGCCAAGGAAATGCTGAAAGATGTTGACGCCCTTGTTGTTCCCGGAGGGTTTGGCTTTAGAGGAATTGAGGGCAAATTGAATGTCATAAAGTATGCCAGAGAAAATAACTTACCATTCCTTGGATTGTGCCTTGGCATGCAGTGTGCGGTTATTGAATACGCCAGAAATGTTGCGGGACTAAAAAATGCAAACTCCACGGAATTTGACGAAAAAACACCCTACCCCGTTATAGATCTTATGGCGGAGCAGAAAAATATAGGCGGCTACGGCGGCACAATGAGACTCGGAGCTTATGAATGCCATTTAAAGGAAGGTACGAAAGCTCATAAGGTATACGGGAAGAAAATTATTTCCGAACGCCACAGGCACAGATATGAGTTTAATAATGACTACAAAAAAATAATTGAAGATGCAGGTCTTGTCATAAGCGGCAAATCCCCCGACGGGCTTCTGGCGGAGATGGTTGAATACCCTAAAAACGACTGGTTTGTAGCCTGCCAGTTTCACCCCGAATTTAAATCAAGACCGGAAAATGCACATCCGCTCTTTTTAGGGCTAATAAAAACGGCACTTAAAAACAAGAAATAATCATTCAGGATTTGCAACTCGCGCAAAGCCTTCCACGCACACATCAATATTTGAAAATATAACTCTTGCAACATCAGGCGAAGGGTAAATAATTCTTGCGTAAATTATCTCGTTGCTTTCTTCCCAATTGTCCTTTGCATCAATTGCCCTCAGTGTACCGTACAATGTTGCACCCTGCATAAAGCTTAAAGTCTTGCCGTTGTCTTTATCGGAAAAAACTATCTGATAGTGTCCGCTCGGAATTATTTTACCGTAAGAGTCTATAAGTGCGCCCGAGAGAACAACGTTCGGCTTTGCGTTTGCTATTTCACTGGCGCTCATTCCCATCTCGCCCAAACCGTCTGATTTAAAGTTTTTTAAAGCGGGGTCGTTTTCGGGTTCGTTGCGGTTAAGAAAGTCTTTAAATTTTTGTATCAACCCTTTTCTGGGCATACTTTTTTCTTTGTATGCCCTGTCAAACTGTTCCTGTGTGACAGCTTTTCTGTTACCAAACGGTGTATCAATTATATCCATATCCATATCAAGCAGCTCTTCATCAGCCGCACAAAAAGGACAAAGAATAAGCAAAACAAAAAATGTTGTTAACAACTTCTTCATATATACTATAATAATGGATTTAGAAAATATGTAAAGGAAATTTACAAACATTTGAAAAAACATTAAAAATTGTATAATTATAGTATGAATCACAATATTCTTTTAATTAGCGCACTTATAATTTTTGCTTTTATAATACTTCGAATTTACTTTTTATTTCTTTTAAATACGGAAGAAAAAGAACCCGAGGAGCTAACGCTTGATGAAACAATAAAGCGCGCCCAGCAGCTTTACGCAAACGGCATGCACCTTGAACTGCAAAGATTTTTAAAGAAGGAACTGACAAAAAAATATCAAAGTCTGGAATTGAGAAAAATTCTTATACGGTCATACCTTGATGTCGGCAACACAAGCCTTGCGGCGCTTCACCTTGAAGCTGTGCTTAAAGTTGACCCGAGCGATATGGAATCCCGTGAAGAACTCGGAAGAATATACCTTGAAGACGGCAACAAAAGAAAGGCACTTGCAGTGTATGAGGCAATATATGCATATAATCCGACCGACATTGTTGCCATTAAAAATCTTGCACAACTTTATCGCGATATTTCAAGCGCGGACAAAGCAATTAAAATGTACAACTTACTGCTTGAAGCGGAAGATGACCCTGCCGAGATAGTAAAGATAAAGCACACAGTGGCGCAGCTCTATCTGCTTGAAGGATACAATGACGATGCACAAAAAACATATGAAGACATTCTTGAAATCACTCCCGATGACACCGATGTCATAAAAATAATTTCGGAACTTGCATACAAAAAAAGCGACTGGCAGACATGCCTTATGTGCTATGAGAAGCTGGGCAAAATAAATGGAGAAAACATAGAGCTGCTTGAAAAAATAGCACTTATGTACTACAGCATAAAAGACTGGGATAAGGCGCTTCTTGCCTACAGAAAGCTTATTGACCTTGAAGGCTCAAGGAGTACAAACTATCTTCACTACCAAAACAGATACTGTGAAATTCTCATCCACAAAGAACAGGTTCAGGAAGCCATCGAGATTCTCACAAACCTCATAGCTGATTTTCCAAACGAAGACTCCCTTGCCTACACTCTTGCTCAGGCATATACAAGCATGGGCGAATATGAAAAAGCAATAGGGCTGTATGAAAACCTGATTGAAAATCTGCCGCCCGAACAAACGGAAATACTCAGAAACTTTATATCGGGAATTATCTCAAACTGGGCTATGGATTTATTTAATCAGGGTGAATATACAAAAGCTTTCGATAAATTTTTTGAAGGACTTAAATACAATCAGGATAATGCCGAAATATATTATAAACTTGGCAAATGCAACTGCGAGATAAAAAGCTATCAGGACGCCATCGGTCACTTCAAGCGCGCAATTTCAATTGCACCGCAAGAATCAAAATATTATTTCGGATTAGGTTATGCATATGATGAAATCGGCGATATTAAAAATGCCAAAACGGCATTTTACGATGCAATAAGTATTAATCCTCTTGATCTTCAATCAAGAAAAGCTTACGCCATAACGCTTACAAAAGAACTTGAATACGCAAACGCCTGCGAGCAATTTCTTGAAATATTGAAATCAACACCGGATGATGCCGACACGATGTATAACCTGGCTCTTGCATATGAAATACTGGGCGAAAAAGAAAATGCGCTGCAATACTATCAAAAGTCACTCGATGTTCAGCCGCAACATGAAGAAGCAAGGCACAATCTCGAGCTTTTAAATGCCGAAATGACAAATCAGGCTTGATTACTTGCCTTTTTTAAATACTTTCTTGAAAAGTTTAAATACCGAATCTTTAATACCTTTAAAGTCAAGCCCTGCTTTTTTGGCGCCCTCTGCCGCAGGTTTTGTTTTTGAAGATTTTTTGAAAACTTTTTTGAAAAATTCACCCGCGGAGTTTTTTACATTTTCAAAAGTTTTTCTAATGCTTGGGGTTAATTTTTTGGTGTCAGGAAGCATTGAGGCGAGTTTCTCGGGTAATTTAATCTTGCATTTTTTAATTCCGAAAAAGGCAAGCATGCCAAGCCCGAGTGTGCCGATTATTCCTGCAGCAACCGCTGTGGCATTTGATTTTTTACGCTGCTGCGGTTTTGCCAGACTGCCGGCAAGATAATCAGCCGAGTTAAAGCTTCCGGGGATATTTAAGCGCTGATGAAGCGTAGATTTTGTGTCATTAATATACGCAGCAGCATCAAAACCCAGCACCTGAGCCGATGTTCTGTCAAGATTTGTAGGTAATACCGGTTGCATAGAAAAAC
>DVFS01000066.1 GCA_018713115.1 Candidatus Galligastranaerophilus faecipullorum | reverse complement strand
TCCGCCGCCTCCTCCTCCGCCGCCGCCTACAACAGTGACGTTAAAGGTATCTCCTGCTCCTGCGGGAAATTCAAATTCTCCCTTACAGGAGTTGTCTGCGTTGTCAATATTATTACAATATTTGCTGCCGTAAGTAATTTCAACTGATTTTACCGCAAATGGCGATTTACCGGTTCCCTCTTTTCTCTGCGTGAGCATGGGAGCCATGGCTATTAAAATAATTGAACAAACCAATAAAACAATAAGCATTTCAGCCAGAGTAAAGCCGTAACGCAGGCGAATGCGGCGCATTGGAGCGCTTTTCGTATCTTTATTCATATTTTTCTCCAGGTTAACTTTGATAAGATAATAACTTATTTACTGGATATTGTCCAGTAAATTTATGTCATATTTTCCAGTAATCTTGTAGAATGGATGAAAAAGTTTTCTACCAAAAACTCGGTGTCAGAATAAAATACCTGCGGGAAAAAGCGGGGCTGACACAAGAAAAACTGGCGGAAAAATCAGGCATAAGTCTTGATTATTTAGGAAAAATAGAAGTAAACATAAATAAACCCGGACTTAAAACAATAATTAAACTTGCAAATGCGCTCAAAATCGAACCTTACAAGATTTTTAAGTTTTAAATAATAAAAAATCCCGCTAAAGCGGGATTATGGTGCCCTGGGCCAGACTTGAACTGGCACGAGGTTATTAGCCCCATTGGATTTTAAGTCCAACGTGTCTACCGATTCCACCACCAGGGCAAAATAGCGACTTCATTCTAATATAAAAACAAAATGTTGTCTAGCTGTTTTTTTCAATCAGTTCGTTAATTTCGGCGACCATTTGCTCGGGGTCTACACCGTGCACTTTTGCGCCCGCTTCAAGATTTTCAAAGCGCGCTGCAGCACAGCCTATGCAGCCAAGACCGTATTTTGCAAAAACTTCAAGACTCTCGGGATAGTTTTGAACTATCTCTATAATACCCATATCTTTTGTTACTTTTCCCATTATTTTGCCTTTTTTATACTCATCATTAACATATTACTATGAAAACTCCTGAATTTGCAACCGAAAATTTCATAGGGCTGCACACGCTTAACAAACATTTTTCACGAAAGGACTTTACCTTTCGTGAAAATAAAGTTGAGAAAAGTTATATTATGAAAATATATGCGGCTTGCTTTATAAATATGTTAAGAAATGTAAAAATAATTAAAGCGGTGCTTAAATACGCCCGATAACAAAGACATAGAATACAAGGAGTGTGTTATATGTCTTTATTTGAAAGCTTAAAATCCGCTACAGGTAAACCGCTTGCCATAACATTTGCCTCGGCAAGTTTTTTGACAGCGTCAAAAGGCACCAAGGATACGAAAAAAACAAAAGACAACGGCAAAGAAGACAGCTACGCCGAAATTGATATTAAAGAAGATGAAAAAGATACAAAAAAGGCGGAAGAGCCTGAAACAAAAGAAGGAAAGCAAACTGAAGAAAAAAAGGAAAACAACCGGAAAGAATTTGAAGAATCAGGGGCAAAGGCCGACAGGAGCCTTGGCACAACGGATAAACGCATAATAGGAGGTTATTATGTCGAAGTTCCCAAAGACAGACGCTGGCAGAAACAGGAATTAAGCGAAAAAGAAGTAGCGGATGTTGTAAAAGAATACATAGCAACACCAGGGCTCCTGTGGGCAACCGGTTCATTTGATGAAAACGGGGACGAGCTTCCAGCCTCATATCAGGAAAAGACAACTTACACGGACGGCACCACAAAAGTAGATATATATGATTACGGCAAACTTACGGAGAGCACCATTGTAAGATACTCCGGCGATCCTGACAATCCGCAGGAAGGCGACCAGAGAACAGTAGAAGTACGCAAGTACAACGAAGACGGAAGCTACAGTGTAAGAACAGATACCACAACCTGGGTTGACACAGACGGCATTACCGGCTGGTATGACGACCTTGTATACAGACCTATGGACACAAAAGTTTATGACGCAGAAGGAAACGAAGTAAGTTACGATGATAAACACAAGAAGAGCGAATGGAAGTCAATATACAGCGATTCACAATTCGGACTCCCCAGAGGAGAAAGATATGAAGACGGCAGTTATAAGGCATACGATATAGAATATAAGGAATAATACACAAAAAGCCCCTTTCAAGGGGCTTTTTAATTCTACTGGTCGGATTCAAAATTTTTCTTCATCAGCTTTTCAAAATCCGAGGGTTTAATATCTTTTATAAAATTTTTAAACTCGGCCGCTTCTTCTTCGTCTTTCTGCGTATCAGTTGATACAACGCCTGCGGCAAGAACATTTTCCGTAACAAAAATCGGAACATCGGCACGGATTGCAACAGCTATGGCGTCAGAGGGACGGGCGTCTATTTGAAGCTCCTTGCCTGATTCGGCACAATACATAAAAATCGTTGAAAAATAAGTTTGTTCATCGACATCATTTATTTCAATTTTTGTTATTTCATAGCCGGCTTGCTCGCAGAAATTTAAAAATAAATCATGCGTCATGGGGCGGCTTGAGGGTATATTTTCAATTTTTCTTATTATGGAACTTGCTTCCGCCGAACCTATCCAGATAGGCAGAGCGCGCCTGTTTTCAAGGTCGTTTAAAACTACAATGGGTGAACCGCTTCTGGTATCAAGGGCAATGCCCATAACTCTCATTTCTATCATGCAATAATACTCCTTTTAACAAGGAGTATTATACAATCAAAATGAAATTTTATCACTGCCGGTTTATTTTTTAACTCCAGTATTCGTCTTTGAGGACGCCGCTTACTTCTTTTTTGCCTCTATCCATAAATTTTGTATCCTTGCCGTATTTTTCATTATACTGTGCTTCAACATCAGCGCGGATATCATCAGGCAGACTCATTACGTAGGCAAGAACTTTTTCATCCGTGCCTGCACCATTAACTGCCGTTTTAAACAGGCTTACACATTTTCTTATATAGTTTTTGTATTCTACACTTGACTTATCCATATCCTGATACGGGCCGTAAGACTCAAGTTTAGTTCCCGACTCTTTGCTTTCTCCGCCGAGTTTTGCAAGAGCATATCCTTCAAGGACATCTTCCGTGCCGCCGCTTGTTTCGCTCCTTATTAAGTCAAATAAATCATGGCCTTCGGCTTTAAGTTGGGCTTGAACACCCTGCATAAGCTCTGGAGTTAATTTTTCATTACTTAAGGCTTCTATAAATGCTTCCTCGTCAGTGCCGCCAAACAAGCCGGATTCATATCTTACGGTTGCATCAAGAATATCTTGCGCAGTGTTGTAAATAAGGCTTAATTCTTCATCGGTATAAGCTGCGGGTTCATCTCCTGCGGGTTCATCTCCTGCGGGTTCATCACCTGCGGGCTCGTCACCTGATGGTTCTGTGTCCGATGGCTCCGTGCCTGTTTCAGGGTCGCTTCCGTCTACCGAGGTATCATCACCGTCGTTGTCATCGCCGGCTTGAGCTTCTTCTTCCGCCTGAGCTGCTCTTATATCATCTAACTGTTTGTGGAATGAATCAATTATACTGTCGTACTGTGAAGAATAATCAACATCTGTACCGAATACATTTTCATAAGGATTTGAAGCATATGCCGAAGTATCTCCGCCGAATATACTGGCGTCAGTTGAAGAATCCGACATACCGTATGCGCTTGAGTTGTTTGAGCCCGCATTGTAGTTGTCGTCTTTCCAATACTGTCCGAATGATGTAACGCTGTAATTGCCCGACATATAATCTCTCCTGATATTTTTCTCTTACATATATAAAGTCATTTGTATATAAAAAATTGACAAAAAATATATACTTTTTATAGAAAACACACTGCCGCAAAGGTTTGCGGGTTTACATTTCTTTACATAAAAAAATAACCCCACACGCGCGGGGTTATTTTTATTTATTAAAAATTATCATTATATCTGCTGCGAGTTACCAAGGTTAAAGGCGTCCTCCACAAAGGTTCTGAACACAAGATTTGTTTTATATTCGTTCGTTTGCTTCATTGCTTCATAGGCGGCCTTAAATTCATTTGCACTTGCTTTTGCCTTGCCGGTGAATGCTTTTCTGATGTCCTGGGGCTTCATGTTTCTGAGTTTTGCACCTTTTTTAAAGAGATTTACAACATTTTCGCGTGCGTTATGTGTCATTTGACCGAAAGTCAGTTTTTTGGCGCCTTCTTCGGCAGTTTCATCGACAGCTCCGGAAACTCCTTGTTCTGCGGCATTTAGCGGAGTCACAAGTTCATCATAGTGGCCATAGCGTTTTAACTCGTCTACGCTAAAACCTTCTTTTAGTGCATCATCTACCGAAGCTATTTGACCGTCAGCAATTTTTTCTTCAAGCGCATTCAATCTTGTATCCGGAACTTCGGGCAAATCATCAGGTATTTGCGCCTGAGACTTTTGTGAGGCTTTTAGAGAGGCTTCTGCTGTATCCTGTGAAGTCTTTTGCATTACTTCATTTTGTGCGGCATTCAGCTGGTTAAATTTTCCGGATTTTGAAAGTTCGGTTTTGCTGAAACCCGCTTTGTACGCATCCTGAGTTGTTTTTATATCACCGTCTTTAATCATTTCTTTAAGTCTGGATATTCTTTGTGTGGGATTCTTAATAAGCTTCCCGTTTTTAGAGTAAACTTTTCCTTGCTGAGTACCGCTCAAGAGTTTTTCACCCTCCGGAATATCCATTTTAGCGCCTGTCGGCTGTTCTTCATGCATAATTGATTTTTTTGCGGTTTCCTCCGCAGTTTCGCCTGGCACTTCTTTGGCGGCAGCATTTACTGTATCCTGCGTCGTTGCAGTACCAGCTTTAACATTTGCTGTCGAACTGTCTGCGACTTCAGCCGCCGCTTTATTTGCGCCGCGCGCTCTGACGCCCGAGGTCAAGCCGCCGATTGTACCGCCGATTACGGCACCGCCTGCAGCGCCTGATGCGGTATGTGAAACCAATCCGCCGAAAGTAAATTCACTGCCGTCAAATACGGCATCTGCAGTATAATCGGTAGCAGCCATCACGGCACCGTCTATGGCACCGGCTTTGGCGCCTGCAATTGCACCCTGTTTTATGGTTTCTTTTATAAGAACCTTGCCGCCCTCTTTTACGACCGTTCCGGCTGTGCCTATACCGGCGGTTGCAACAGTGACAACACCGCCGACTCCGCCTGTGACGGCGTCTTTAAGACCGTCTTTCAGTGTATAATCACCCGC
Organism: Candidatus Galligastranaerophilus faecipullorum; assembly: GCA_018713115.1. Taxonomy (GTDB): domain Bacteria; phylum Cyanobacteriota; class Vampirovibrionia; order Gastranaerophilales; family Gastranaerophilaceae; genus Galligastranaerophilus; species Galligastranaerophilus faecipullorum. The sequence goes on along the minus strand of DVFS01000066.1, from coordinate 36,822 downwards.
CACATCGTTTGTCGCCGCATCCGAAGCCTTAATACCAACTTTCACGGCAGCGCCGACACCGGCACCCAGAGCAAGGCTTGCGCCAAATGTAAAGGGTGCTCCGATTACGCCTATTGCAACCGAAAGACCCGAAGCTATATTTGCGAAGGTATCAACGACCGAGTCTTGTTTTGAGGCATATGTGTTGAGCTTTTCAACCGCAGCTTCATAAGAAATCTCTCCGGAAGCCGCTTTGTTAATCGTTTCTTCTACCGCATTTGAACCATTTGAGTGTCCGAAGAAATTTTTAATTCCGTTCCATGCTTTTCCGACCCAGCCCTGTTCATCCTGAACCTGATCAAATGCTGCTCTCAGCTGGGCAATCTGTTCATCCGATGCACGCGTTCCGCCATCCTGTGCAAGAGCGGAATTTGAGCCGCTATCCGCCGGGTCGGTCGTATTATCATCGCCGTTATCGGCAGAGCTGCCAAGCGAAGCGTCCGAACCCGAAACATTAAAATCATCCAGCACTTTATCATAGCTTGCGGAATAATCTACATTGCCGAACAGTGTCGTATTTTCATCCCCGCCATCAACTTTCTTTTGAATGTTATTTGATATTTGACCGCCGTTTTGGTAAACCTTTAAACTATCGGCATATACTCCGCTGTAGCTCATATTTTCCTCTCTTAAGTATGTGACTGTGTATTAATAAAAAAGAGTTTTTATATAAAATTGATATATTTTAGATATATTAATTTTATAAATCGCCAAATTGCGCATTATTAAAGGAAAAAATTACGTTTACAAAAGTTAATATATGCAATATAAAACACACCCCAACAATGAGGTGTGTTTTATAAGTTTATATTTTATTTATCTTTATGCTTCTTCCAGCTGATAAGCCAGAGGGCCCATTGTGGCACCGAGAAAAGGAGTGTAGCCTTTGCCCTGATATCCTGCCTCGCCGGCCTTTTTGTTAGCCGCCTTAAGCCCTTGTCTGAGTGCGCTTGTGTCGGGTGCCTGAGCTTTTGCTTCCTTGAGTGCAATCTTCGCCTCATCAACCGCGGTTTGCGCTGCTTTTATTTCCTTACTGCTTGCATTTTTACCCAAACCGTCCAATTTTGTTTTTGCGTCATCCAATGCCGATTGAGCCTGTGCAATTTTTGTTTGAGACTCCTCGTATGCTTTCATAGCGGCTTTTCTTGCAGAATCAAGATTTTGCTGTGATTCAAGTTTTGTTTTTGCTTTTTTATATTCAGCCCTAACTTTTTGTATTCTGCTCTGGGTCTTGTCACTTAATTCACTGCCTTTATTTTTTGCATATTCTTGCAACCTGTCTGCTGCAGTATTATTGCGTTCAGCTTTTTTGTATGCCGCTTTTAATTCATCCATTTCTTTTTCAATATTTAATTTGTATTCTTCTTGAATCTTATTTTTACTTGCATTAAGTTCATCTATCTTATCTTGCAGTTGTTTTTTTGCAGTTTCTGACAGATTCTTATCATTGAGCTTTGCATTCAAGTCATCAATTTCTTTTTGGTATTTTGATATTTCCTTATTGTGTTTTGCAACTTCTTTATTAGCCTGCCTTTGTACTTTAGCTTCTTTGTATGCATTTTTTGCAGAGCTTAATGTTTCGCCCGTGCCTTTGATAAAGCCTTTATCAGATATATTGGCGCTTAATTTTGATACACCCTTGGTTAATAAATATCCGCCCGCATCGTCTGCCGCATTTGTCCAGGCTTTGCCTATAGAGCCGAGTCCGTCGTAACTTGCGCCGCGTCCGCCGGTTACCGTATCTTTCATAAAGGCGCCTGCTTTTTGTGTAAATGTCGGTTTTACACCGCTTTTGGCAGATTTGGATAACGCATTCATTGCAGAACCGCTCGTGCCTTTCATGGCTTTGAGACCTGCTTTTGCACCGACTACGGATAAACCTACCTGCAGAGTGCCTGCACCCATATTTTCGCAGGCTGCTTTTGCTTCTGCGTCCGTTTCGGCAGTCGCTAAGCCGTATATACCTTTTCCCACCTGAACAGCTCCTGCAATGCCTGCACCTACAGCCATCGCAACACCTGCAGGGGGGAATATTATACCTACTGCAACAGCTCCGGCCGTTAACAACAGCTTGCCCGGGTCTGTTACAATACTTGTAACCGTATTAACCACAGCCTTGCCTATACCCTTGAAGAATGAACCTATCCCTTCAAGAATACCAATTTTACCGTCGTCTTTACCGTCCGTGCATTCATTATTTGCACCAAAAACTACATCGCCGGCACTTGCTGCACTACCATCCGCACCGCCTGCGCCGTCAGAGCCTTCGGTACCCTGTGATTCATCCGCTGCCTGTGCGGCTGTGTTTTTAAAATCGTTAATAATGTTTTCGTAACCGCCCGAGTAATCTACACTTCCGAACAATACTTCGTTTTCGGCCACGTTATCAACTTTTTTCTGTATCGCATTGGCAATATTCTGCCCGTTTTGATACGCAGCTAAACTTTCGGCGTAAATTCCGCTGTAGCTCATATTTATCCTCTCTTAATTGTGTGTTTATACATTAATAAAAAATATTCTTCATATAAAATTGATATACTTTATAAAACACACAATATTCACATGCCCTAAGCGCAGCTGCAGCAAGAGAAAGCGGGAATTTACAAAAGTTAACAATCAAATTTATTAAAATATATTAACAAATGTGCAATTTTGACGGGTCAGTTTTTTTTATTAATATATAAATTGATTTCGTGTGTGGTTTATAGAAGTGAACGTAGAAAGAATTAATACGGCAGGAGTTTATTCACCTGCGGGAACAATAGCTTTAAATCCGAATCTGAACGGCAAATATTTAAGGGGAGCTGACACATTTGCATACAGTGCACCCAGAGTAAATCCTGCCGCGCAAAATCCCGTTTATGCCATAAATGACGACTTTCTGGTTAAACTCTTTCCGCGCGAATTTGTAGGAAAATACTCAAACTCGCATGTTCTGGGAGCAATACTTGAAAAAAATCCAAATATCAGGCAGTCTTTGGCCTCCGACTACGTAAGAGCCGGCATATACTCACAAAATGTCACAGGTGAAGTATTTGCGCATTTTATACCGACGGCAAAAGCCGCGAATGCGATTATGAAAAACAGCGGCGAGAACTTTTCAAGAGCGGATTATGACACAATGAACAAAGCAGCCCTTTTGCATGATGTAGGAAAGGCATATATTCCCGACGGCATACTAAACAAAAACGGAAAATTAAATGACTACGAAAGAAAAATAGTAGACAAACACGCACAATTAGGTTATGAGATTTTAAAAACCGCAGGTGTCAGGGGGTCTGTATTGAACCTTGTAAAAAATCACCATACCTATTCCAGAACTAATACGCCTATGGTGCAGATTCTGCAAATTGCCGATATATACAGTGCACTTAAAGAGCAAAGACCGTACAAAACTGCATTCAGCGACGAACAGGCTCTTAATATTTTATATGAACGTGCACAAAAGGGTGAATTTGACAAAAAATATGTTGACGCGCTCAAAAAATCTTTAAACGCATAAATTTAAATTCCCCGCCTTTACTACCTCCGGGAGCGATTGAATACAATCCTGAATAAATATAAACTGATTCAATATTCAGGAGGATTAAAGATGAAATTTGAGGATTTTTTATTTACACGCGAAGGCGAAGACCTTTTTGAAAAGACACGGGGACTGGACAAAGTGCTTGCAAGCGGAGTTATGACGGGAAGCGAAGGGCTCGGGGTTCAAATACTGGAAAAAACCGGCCCATGTGTAAAAATAAAAGAAAAAAGCGGCAGCGAGCACAGAGTAATTATGCTCGGTTCAAATTCATATCTTAATCTCACCACAAATAAAAAAGTCTGCGACGCGGCAATAAAAGCCATAGAAAAATACGGATACGGCATGGGCGCAGTGTCTGTTTACGCAGGCATTTGCGATATTCACAAGGAACTTGAGAAAAGAATTGCAAACTTTTATAACACGGAAGACGCAGTTTTATTTCCGAGCGGCTACGGCACAAATATAGGTGTAATTTCAGCACTTTGCTCAAAAGAAGATATTATTATAAACGACAGCGCAAACCATGCTTCAATTTTTGACGGGTCAAAACTATCAGGGGCGGATGTCAGGGTTTACCCGCACAATAATATGGAAGCTCTTGAACATATTCTAAAAAAGTGCAAAAAGAAAAACCGTGCAAAACTCATTATAACAGACGGTGTATTTTCTATGCACGGAGATATAGCGCGTTTGGATAAAATATGCGAACTTGCACAAAAATACAATGCAAAAGTAATGGTAGATGACGCGCATGGACTTGGTATAGTCGGTGCCACGGGCAGAGGAAGCGCACAGGTTTATAATATCGGCGATAAAATTGACCTGCATGTAGGCATGCTGAGCAAAACAGCAGGAGCGCTCGGGGGATATTGCGCCACCACAAGAAAAATAGCCCGGTATTTAAGGCATTATGCAAGGAGTTTCTTCTTTTCAACCGCACTTCCCGCACCTGTTGCCGCAGGGTTAAATGAAGTTTTTAAGCTGCTAGAACACGACAGAGCGGGAAGAAAAGAACTCTGGGAAAATATTACTTACCTGAAAAGCAAACTTGAAAAACTCGGTTTTAATACGGGCGAAAGCCAGTCCGGCATTATACCCATAATTATAGGAGATGAAGCCATACTGTTTAAAATGTATCAGGATTTAAGACTCAGCGGCGTTTATACAAATATTGTAACCTATCCTGCCGTCAGAAGAAAGGAGTGCAGAATAAGGATTTGCGTCATGAAAGATTTAACACGGGATATGATGGACAGCGCAGTTGAAATCATTGAAAAAACCGGAAGAAAATACGGTGTTATTTAATAACGCCTATTCTATATCCTGAGTCTGACGTCTTACGCGGACCTCACGACCGCGAAGGTCATAATATTTACCGTTGCCGTTTTTATCTTCAACATAGGTGCCTGTTTTGCGTCCGCGCTGATTGTACATGGTAAAATTATCCGTATCACCGTTTCTTACCGCCCTGCCGAGGCTTCTGCCGCGGCCGTCTTCAACATCTTTTACCTTAACTTTTTTCTCGTTGTCGACTTTTGCAGCCGCCTGAACTTTTATTTTCTTCTGCGGTGTAATTTTATGCCCGTATTTATCATATTTAGTACGCGCAAGCACCGGCGCTTCAAGGGCAAAAATTGCAAATATAAACAATGCCAAAAACTTTTTCATAATAATCTCCTGCTGTTTTATTTATATAAAAACACAAAAAGACAAATACTTGCCTCATATATAATTATATAACACTTTTTCAAAATATAAAGATTGTGGTAAGATAAAACTATGGCTATATTGAAAATTTTAAAATACGGAGATGAAATACTCCGCAGAAAATCAAAAGAAATATCTAAAATTTCAAAAAAAATAAAAACGCTGGCACATGATATGATTGATACCATGTATGCAAATAACGGCGTCGGTCTTGCCGCACCGCAGGTCGGGGAAAACCTCAGAATGTTTGTAATAGATGTATCAATGGATGATGAGCCCCTCAACCCCATGGTTTTTATTAACCCCAAGATTATCAAAAAAAGCGGCGCAATAAAAAGCAACGAAGGCTGTCTGAGCTTTCCTCAGGCATATGTTGATGTAAGACGTTATAAAAATGTCATGGTAAAGGCTCTTGATATAAACGGCAGGCCCTTTGTGCTTGAAGCCAAAAACGGCGAGCTTCTCGCAAGAGCCATTCAGCATGAGTATGATCACCTTGAAGGAATACTTTTTATAGATCATTCAAGAAATATTTTTGATACAATTGAAGTTTTAAAACAAAACAACCTGCCCTCAATAGAGCAGGACAAGATGATTGACGAGCCCGAACTTGAAGAAGAGATTATAGAGAGCGAAAAAGCACAGAACAAGGAATAGCCATTGAAAATAGTATTTTTTGCAACTCCTGATATAGCGATAGAATCTTTTAAATATTTTATAAATTCAAAAGAATATGAGGTCTGCGCTCTTGTTACGCAGCCGCCAAAACCATCCAACCGCGGGAAAAAAATTGTTCAAAGCAAAATAAAAACCATAGCACTTGAAAACGGAATTGATGTTATAGAACCGCACAGAATATCAAAAGAGCCCGAGAACATAGAAAAGCTCAAAAAATACTGCAGCGACTTTTTTATAACCTTTGCTTTCGGTCAGATTCTTTCTCGGGAAGTAATAGATATACCCGAATATGGTACAATCAATCTGCACGCTTCGCTTTTACCATATTATCGCGGTGCAAACCCGATATGTGAAGTGCTTTTAAACGGAGAGAAAAAAACAGGCATAACAACCATGAAGACAGCTCTCGAGCTTGATGCAGGCGATATATGCCTTCAGGAAGAAATAATTTTAGATGAAGATATTAACACTCCCGAACTTATGCAGAAAATATCTTCAATGTCGCCCGTGCTTCTTGATAAAACCTTAAAGGGGCTTTTTGAAGGAAGCCTGAAACCCGTTCCCCAGGAGCATAAAAAGGCAACATTTACAAAAAAAATTAAAAAGGAAGATAAAAATATTGACTGGCAGCTGCCCGCAAAAAAAATTCACGACAAAATACGTGCAATGCACACAATAAACACCTGTCATACAAAATTTGGCGGCAAACTGGTCAAAATTTTAAAAACAAAACCTTTAAACTGTACACAAAATGCAAAATGCGGCGAGGTTCTAAGTGTGGATAAAAACGGAATATGCGTAAAATGCGGCGAAGGCGCGCTCATTATTTTAAGTGTAAAACCTGAAGGCAAAAACGAAATGAGTGCTTACAACTGGAGCCTTGGAGCAAAAATTAAAACGGGGGATATGTTTGAAATATGTTAACACGCGGAATCAGAGGCGCAACAACGGTTGATAACAACGATAAGACAAGTGTCAAAGAAGCAGTGGTAGAGCTTCTCAACCATATGCTCGGTAAAAATAACGTTGAAACCGAAGACATTGCTTTTGCCATTTTTACCGTAACTTCAGACATTGACGCCGACTTTCCCGCAAAGTTTGCCCGCGAGTATTGCGGATTTGAACATGTACCCATGATGTGCTACCGTGAAATGGAAGTAAAAGGTGCAATCAAAATGTGTCTTAGAATACTTTTGTGCATAAATACCGTAAAAAAACAATCTGAGATTAAGCATATATACTTAAAAGGCGCGGCAAAACTCCGCCGCGACATAACGGAATAAGAGGAAAAATGCCAAACTACATCAAAAAAGAAGAAGTGAATTATCCGTATCTGGACAAACCTGTAAGTATCTACACATACAGCAGCGGGCACAAAATAGCAATAGCAAAAAAAGACAGCCACATGGCAAATATAAGCACCTGGGCAAAAACAGGCTCGATAAATGAAAATTCCGAAAATAACGGTGTATCGCACTTTTTGGAACACCTGATGTTTAAAGGCACAACAAAATATAAAGCAGGGGTTTTTGACAGAACCCTTGAATCAAAAGGCGCAATTATAAATGCCGCTACATGGAAAGATTACACGTACTACTACGTAACCATACCAAAACGTGCATTTGATACTGCAATAAAAATGCACGCCGATATGATGGTTGACCCGATTATCCCGGAAGAAGAGGTAGGGCCCGCATTTAAATTCGGAGAAGAAATCCCCGAGCAAAAACGCGAAAGGTATGTGGTTATTGAAGAAATCCGCATGGGAAAAGATAACAACTGGCGAAAAGTCTACTCGGCGCTGAATAATGCAATGTATGAAAAACACCCGTACAAACGTGAGGTTATAGGCAGCGAAGAAATAATAGGCTCCATACCCAGAGATGAGATAATGTGCTATTATCAGACATTCTATTCTCCTGATAACCTTACAACCATTGTAGTAGGCGACTTTGAAGATGATGAAATTCTTGAAAAGCTTGAAAATGAATTCAAATTCAAAGACAACCCGGGCATTGAAAAGTGCAAAAGCGATGAAAGAATTCCCGAGATAATAATTAAAAACCCGGCAGATATTGAGCTTAAGGGCGATGTCAACACTGGCTATCTGATGTTAGGATTCCTGTGTGACAGTGCAAAAAATCTTAAAGAAACGATTGCTCTTGACATTATTTCAATAATTCTTGGTGAAGGCAAGAGTTCGAGGCTTTACTCAAGATTCATTGAAAACCCGTCAGAACCTTATGTTTACCAGATTGAAACATGTCACTATCAGTTTAAAGACGGGGATAATTTCTTTATAGAAGCCACTTTTGACCCCGCAAAAAAAGATGTGCTTATGACGGAGTTAAAAGAAGAACTTGATAAACTCGCACAAATAAGCAGCGAAGAGTTAAATAAAGCAAAAAAACGAGCAAGAGTAAATTTTGCCCAAGAGGCGGAAACAGTATCGGACATAGCGGATTCAATAGGGTACTATATGACGGTTTGCGAAGACTTAAATCCGGCATCAAAGTATCTTGATACATTAAATGAAATAGATGCTTTATACATAAGCCAAACAGCGCAAAAATATTTAAACCGCAATGTTTGCTCAAGCTGCACGCTTATGCCCCAAGGAGACAGATAATGGAACATATTTTAAAGAATGATATAGATATAATAATAAACAACAGAAAAAACACCCCGAGAACCTGTGTATGTTTTTATTTTGCAACAGATAAACCCGAGAAATATTCCGGCACATACGGACTTTTTGCAAAACTGCTTTTACAGGGTACAAAAACCAAAGACGCAAAAACCCTTGCCGCAGAACTTGAAAGCGAATGCATAGATGTGTCCATAAAAGCAAAACAGGATTACATCAAAGTAAGTTTTCTGTTCTTAAACGAAGATTTTAACCGCGCAATGGAGTATGCTAAAGACATTCTGCTAAACTCAACTTTTAGTGAATTTGAAAAAGAAGTCTACAAAATAAAAGGCGAGATTAAAGCAGATATGGATAACCCGAGAATCCTTGCTTCCGACACCTTTGTAAGAAATATGTTCAAGGGGCATTATTATTCAAATACCTGCACGAAAACACTTGAGGAAATTGATAAAATTACAAAAGAGGACATTTTTGAAGTACACAGGCAGCTGCTTTCATCAAGAAAAGTGATTTCAATTGCGGGCGATATTCAAAACACGGAAAATGTCTGCGATTATTTTCATAAAAATTTCGATTTTATGAAATCATCACACAGCGAATCGCAAATAAAACCTGTAGAAGATTTATGGATAAATGAAAATGTTGAGATTGTAAAGATTTCCAAAAATGACCTGAATCAGGCACAACTCTTTCAGGGCTGGATTGTACCGAACATGCACAGTGAAATGTACTACAAAATTTCTCTTATGAACAACATTTTAGGCGGCTCGGGGTTAAGCTCCAGACTTTTTGTGGAATTAAGGGATAAACAGGGGCTCGCCTACACAGTAAGAAGCAGCTACGAAACACTCTCAAAATCCGCATTATTCAGCTTCTATATTGCAACAGAGCCTAAGAATATCAGGAAATCATTGGATGGGTTTATGTCAGAATTGGATAGAATAGCAAAAATTCCCCCCACCCAAGAAGAAGTTGCCGGTGCAAAAGAAAATATCATAGGGCGTCTGGAGTACTTTTCCCAAACAAACTCGCAGCTTGCTTCAACAGAAGGCTACAACTACCTTTCGGGACTGGGGCTTAATTACAATGAAAGATTTATCAAAGAAGTAAATAAAATTAATGCCGCAGATGTAAGCGCCGCAGCAAGGCTTATTTTAAACAAAAAGTCACTTATCTGTGCGCTCGCTCCGGATAAATATTTAAAATTTTAATTTTGTTTAATAATTTGCATAAATATTTACGATAAATTAAAATATAAATATGATAGAAGCAAAGCGCGGACAAATAGTTATAATCAAATGCCCTAAATTTCCCGAATTAGAGGGTATAATAGAAAGTGTCGAAAACGACAGACTTAAAATATTCTACCCGAAAGATTTTGAAAGCTATGCCTGGGCACTGAGCGAGGGCGATGAAGTATTTGTCAAGGTTCACACACAGTTCGGCATAAAGCCTATGAACTCAATGGTAATATGCGCGCCTTCAAGCGACGGAAAACTTGTAATTGAAAATGCAAAAACACTGGCTATTTATCAAAAACGCGAGTTTGTCCGCGCCGCAGTTGATTTCAGGTTCTTTATCAAAAAAGAAGGAAAACTCATAGGTGCAAGCTGTGCCGATATTTCGGCAGGCGGAATAAAATTTATTCCGGATGAGTATATTTTCAACATTGATGATACAATTGAACTAAAATTCCTGAACGAAGAATTCGGAAAAGACATCAATACAAATGCGCGCATAATAAATTCGATAGGCGATAAACTGATTGCAAAATACTCCGACATCAACGAATTTGACAGAGATAAAATAGCCGGATTCTGCTTAAAGGTTTTAAGTGAGAGAGGCTAAAATAAGTTTATATTGGAGAGAACTTTTGAAAACCGACAATAATATAAAAAAAATAGACAAACTTGCAAAAAGCGGTCAGATACAAAAGGCAATAGAGTACTGCCAGTCAATCCTTTTGAAAGAACCGTCAAATACCGCCCTGTGCGTACGTCTTGGCGATTTATACATGGACTGGCACCTTGATGTGTATCAGGCAAAACAATACATAGATGAAGCCATAACTCAATATCAAAGAGCGGCGGAAAGCCTCATAGATGACCCTTCTATATACTACAAAATAGGCTTTGCCTTTTATCACAAAGGCGAATTAGACAGAGGTATCAATTACTTTAACCTTGCCCTCACAAAAGGTGCAAATAAGGCTCAATGCCACTATATGATTGCACAATCGCTAAAGAAAAAAGACCGTTACCATGATGCACTCGATGAGGCAAATGAAGCACTTAAGCATACTTTTTTGCGCTCGTCAAGAATACATTATCTAAAATACAGGCTTCTTAAGGCATTGTTTTTTAAATCCGTAAAAACAAAAATTCAAAGTTATACGGATTTAATACTGTCGGTGCTTACCTTGCCCTTTGACACGGAAGCAATTAAAAACGTTATTAATAAAGCAAAAATAGTGACAATTTTTCCTGCACTTGTAAATGCTTACAAATACTATGCACTCAAAGACTATGAAAAAGCCATAGGAATATATTCCCAGGCAATAGATAAAATGCCCGGATTTGCACCGCTTTACTCGCTTTTAGGCGATGTATACAGAGCTGTAGGCAAGCATGAAGAGGCAATAGTCGAGTATAAAATGGCACGCTGGATAGATACACTGTGTTTCAGCGCCTATTCGGGACTTGTACAGGCATATGAGGAAATGGGCGACTATGATAACGCCATAATTACTTATAAAAAATTTATTTCGATTCACCCGAATAATGCCGTTCTTCACAGCAATGTGGCAAATCTTTATTTTATGAAGGGCGAAATTGATGAAGCCGTTTCGCATTATCAAAGCGCCATAACCCTTAACCCGAAACAGGATTGGACAAGCCTTGTGGCGCAGACTCTTGGATATATTCAACAGAATGTTACAAAAAATGTTCAGGCGGCAGTATCATCATTTCACATTGCCCATTTGCTTGCGCCAAAAGAAATTGATATCTATGTCAGTCTGGGCAGCGCTTTTTACGATGCGGAAGACTATAAAAACGCGCTCATAGTATACAGAAGAGCACTGGAACTTGAGCCCAACAACGCAAAAATTCACTGCAATATGGGCTATCTTTACTGGGGCATGGGCGATTTAACGGAAGCCATAAAAGAATACAATCTCTCTATTAAATACGACCCGAACTACGACATAGCGCACAACAACCTCGGTGTTATTTACCTTGACGACTTAGCGCACATCTCAAATGCAATAGAGTGCTTTAAGCACGCAGCCGAAGCGAACCCTAACTATGCGCTTGCTTATTACAACCTCGGCAGAGCTTATGCCGTCAAAGGCGAAAAAATAGAAGCCGCGAAATATTATCAGCTTGCCTATGATGTTAATTCCATAACCGAGGAAATTGATCCTGCGGAAATTCAGGAAAGATTAAATAATCTTTTTGACTAATAATAAAATTTCAATTTTAGTGTAAAGTTGTTATATGTCTATATGGAGCTACATATTAAAGAGGATTTTGCAAGGTATACCGATTATTATAATCGTATCCTTCATAAGTTTCTTTTTAATCAGACTCTCGCCCGTTGACCCGCTTGCGGAACTTCGCATGAACCCCTCTATTACAAAACAAACCCTTGAAGCCGAGAAAATACGCCTGGGGCTTGATAAACCGGTAATTGTACAATACTTTATATGGGGCAAGAATTTTATCCGCGGAGATATGGGTACAACCGTGAGCGGCGAGCGTGTAAGTGCAAAAATTAAGGAAAGAGCATTTAATACACTGCTTTTATCCCTGAGTGTCATTTTCTGGACCTGGGTAATAGGGATACCGCTCGGCATTATAGCAGCGCTTAACTACAGAAGCACTTTTGACAGAATTTTGACCGTTGTTTCAAGTATAGGTATGGCAATACCGTCTTTTTTCTTTGCCATCCTGCTTTTAATTTTTGCCCAGAAATCAGGGCTGTTCCCGATAGGAGGACTTACATGCCCGAATTTCTCGGATATGGACTTTACTCACAAAATTCTTGATATTGCACATCACCTGTTCCTGCCGACCGTTGTACTTACGACAATTTCACTTGCCGGTCTTTCACGCCAGATGCGCTCAAACCTTCTTGACGTGCTCGACAGTGATTATGTAAAATTTGCAAGGGCAAAAGGTCTGCCGCCATCTAAAGTCATAATAAAACATGCCCTGAGAAACGCCATAAATCCTCTTGTCACTCTTTTGGGATTTGAATTTGCCGCACTTTTAAGCGGAGCGGCACTCACCGAGTATGTTTTTCAATACCCCGGGCTGGGCAGGCTTATCCTTGAAGCTGTTATGAAATCAGATATAAACCTTGTTATGGCAAGCCTTATAATAGGTTCTTTTATGCTTATTGCGGGCAATATCCTCTCGGATATACTGCTTAAACTTACCGACCCGAGAGTGAGGCTGTAGTGAGAAATTTTTTTAAACAATTTTTAAAAGACAAATTTGCAATAATATCATCCTTTGTGCTTTTAATTCTCTACAGTGCCATTTTTCTTGCAAACTTTATCGCGCCCTATCCAAAAGATTTTTCAGACAGAAAACTCTCATACGCGCCACCCTCCAATGTATATTTTATTACCCCCGAAGGCAAGCTCAGTCGCCCTTATACATACAACTACATAAGAAAATTTGACAAAAATTCACTCAGAATGTATTTTGTGCAGGACAGAAGCCAAAAATATTACCTGACGCTCTTCCCCGAGGGTTTTGAATACAAATTCCTTGGAATTTTTAAAACCAAAAGACACCTTTTCGGCGTTGAAAAGGGCGGAAATATATTTCTTTTAGGCTGCGATATTAACGGCAGGGATAATTTTTCAAGACTCCTGTACGGCGGACAGGTATCACTGACCATAGGATTTCTTGCGCTTTTTATCTCATTTCCCATAGGGCTTATCTACGGCGGAATAGCAGGGTATTTAGGCGGCATAACGGATATGCTTATGATGCGTCTGGCTGAAGCCGTAATGTCAATACCGAGCTTTTACCTTTTAATAATCCTTGCCGCAATTCTGCCCTCCGGCATGACAAGTTCACAGAGGTTTTTACTTATAACCGTAATTCTTGCACTCATAGGCTGGGCAGGATTTTCACGCGTGGTCAGGGGCATGGTGCTCTCAATCAAAACAGGAGATTATGTTAAAGCCGCCCGCTCAATAGGAGCCTCGCGCGCAAGGATTATCTTAAAACACATTCTGCCGCAAACATCAAGCTATGTAATAATCGCAATAACCCTGAGTGTACCAAGCTACATACTTGCAGAGTCGGGTCTCAGCTTTCTGGGGCTTGGCATACAACAGCCGGACGCCAGCTGGGGAAATATGCTCAAGGAAGCACAGGAATTTGCAAACATCATGTATCGTCCCTGGCTTTTAACTCCCGGTTTTTTAATTTTTGTTGCGGTTTTGTCATTCAACCTGATAGGCGATACAATAAGAGATATACTGGATCCAAAGTCTGAAATTAAATAGAGGTTTATGGAAAATTTAGATATCTTAAGCGACTACAATCTGCTCATACTTTCAAGGATAGGGCTTTCCATCCTGTTTGGCTTTATGCTCGGTTTTGAGCGTGAAATCACGGGTAAATTTGCAGGCCTTAGAACACACATCCTTGTATGCACGGGCGCCTGTGTTTTTACGATACTTTCAATCTACGGCTTCAAAATGGCGGAAACCGCAGGTTTTGTAGGAACCAATGACCCTGCACGTATTGCAGCGCAAATAATAACAGGCATAGGTTTTATAGGCGCGGGCACGGTAATGAGAAGCGGAACAAATATTCTGGGCATCACAACCGCAGCAACCCTCTGGGTGTGTGCCGCAGTGGGTATGGCATGCGGAACGGGAGAGTTTTCACTTGCGGCAATTGCAACAATTTCCACAATGGCAATCCTCACACTTATAAGAATTTTTGAAAAAAAGGTTATACGCCAGAGGATTTCACATTATCGCAATATAGAAATAAAACTGAGCACAAATATTTCAAACATAGAAAAACTAAATGCCATTCTTGAAAAAAACTTTTCAAGAATAACAAAACTTGAAAAAAAAGTACTTAACGGCACGGATTTAAAAATTAAAATGAACGTGGTTACAAACAGAGGCTTGTACAGTATAAACGAGATTTTTGCCTGTCTTGAATGCCTGAATTCTCTTGAGGTGCAGGAAGTCTATGAGTAAAGACATGCAGGAATTTCAGGAATATCTGAAAACAATAGGCTGGACGCTTTTTGTTGCGATTATTGTTGTTTCTATCACCGTTATCGATCTTCGGATAAACACTTCAAGCAAGAAAATAACATCCGAAAAACTTTTGATTGAAAGTAATGACGATATAACAGGCTACCTTAATCCAAAGCTGGCAATAGATGAACTTCTTTATCAGGAAAAAACAGATGGTGCAAATTACATAATAAATTTAAAGCTGGCTTTTTTATATGAATTAATCAAAGACTACAACGGCGCAGAGGAAAACTATCAAAAAGCACTTTTAAAATCTCAAAATTCCGCATTTAGTGTATACAAAAGCGCAATATTTTATGCAAAACAAAAAAAATATCAAAAAGCTCTTGCTATCTCGGCACTCTTTCCCCAGACAAAAGATAAAAAAATATATGAAATGAAAGCCCGATTTTACGACGCGCTTGCATCGTCTTTTTTATCTGATAAAGATTACCCTAATGCCGTAAAGATTTTTAAAATTGCACATAAATACGCAAGAAACACCGATAAAACCCTTGAACTTAAAACAGCAAAGGACACTGCGCACTCATACAGCGAATACGCAGACAAATTTATAAGCGAAAATAACCCCGTTCATGCGGCACAAATGCTTGAAAATGCGCTGGAATTTTATCCCGACCCGTATGCAATGTATAAACTTGCTCTCGTATATCAAGGCGTTGACAATATAAAAGCGCAAAAATATATGGAAAGGGCATATAATGCCGCTCCTGAAATTGTTAATCTTGATATGTACAACAAGCTCTTAAGGGATATTGTAAAAGAGTATAATGACACGGGCGAATACTCAAAAGCAAGTTTTTACAAACTAAAACAGGAAAATTTTAAAAGAAAACTTGCGGGCAGCAATATTTTCAAAGACGACATAAAAATTGAAAATTTTAAAATTCACAAAAGCAGCGGCTTTATTTTTTCAAGAAAAAAATATTATGTAATTTTTGACCTGAAAAACAACAGCAGTTATCCCGTAGACAATCTCTTTATAAAAATTATTATCAAGCCGCGCGGAGAAAATATCATTGAAACCGAGAAAAAAATAATTACAAGAAACAACCCGATTGAACCCAAAAAAACCGCAAAAAGCATTGCGGTGCCGTTTGAATCAAAGGAGACGGCGCTCGGCAGATATGCAGAAATACAAATTCTTGCAAAAAAAGATATCCGTGCCAAGTGGGTTGTTATAGATTATCTGACCGCAAGTTTCACAAAATAGTGTAAAAAACTGTACTAAATATTATGCTTGTGCTATTAATAATATTATAAGTGAGAAGAATAAATTAATATTGGAGCATAATGAGAGTACACGAACTCGCAAAAGAACTTAATACAACGGCAAAAGAGCTTATCGAAAGAGCTAACATCAAGCTTGGCGTGGTTTTAAAATCGCACAGCGCCACAGTAAGC
Source organism: Candidatus Galligastranaerophilus faecipullorum (assembly GCA_018713115.1). GTDB lineage: Bacteria > Cyanobacteriota > Vampirovibrionia > Gastranaerophilales > Gastranaerophilaceae > Galligastranaerophilus > Galligastranaerophilus faecipullorum. Next base: position 20,517 of record DVFS01000066.1, on the reverse strand, counting down.
GAAGCAAATATAGATAAAATCAGAGCATTATATACTAAAACCGAAGAGAAAAAGGCAAAGCCCAAGGCTTTTGTTGTTAAAAAACAAAAGACAAAAACCGGGGAAAAACAGCTTGAAGCAGAAGAAAAAACGGTTTCAAAGGTTATTGAGGATAAAAAAGAAACATCGACAGAAAAAAATGAACCGGCAATTGAACAGCCAAGATTGAAGTCCAGACTGGAAATTGTCCGTCCGGCGCCGAAAAAGCCTGCTCCCGTAAAAGAAGAAAAACCGCCTGTAAATAAAATTGAAAATATTCCTTCACTTACAAAAAGAAATTTTGCAAAGACACAAAACGAAGAAAAAGCGGAAGAAAAAGCAAAAAATTCAGAACCTTCCGAGGACAAGGCAAAAAGCACACCAGTACAGCAGCCCAGAGTACCTATAAAGCGTCATATTATTTCTCAGGATATATACGCAAATCAGGATTCCAGAAATAAAAAGAAAAAGAAAGAAAAATCCTACAACAAAGAAGAAGAGCAGGAAAGAATAAGCCTTGAAAAGGCAGTTCAATCCAAACACAAGAAGCATGTTCAGGAAACAAAGGTTGAAGAAGAAGTCAAATCGGTTGTAATCAACCGTCCGATGACAATCGGCGAATTATCCGACAAAATCAAAAAAACTCCTGCGGAAATCATTAAGTTCCTTATGATGCAGGGTATCATGGTAACGGTAAACTCACCTATAGACGTTGATACAGCTAAAAAAGCCGCGCAAAACTTCGAAATAGAAGTACTTGACGAGGACTTAGACGCGTTTATAGAAGAAGAAACAATGAAAGAAGAAAAAAATAAATATCTTCTGAACGCAGACGAGAGCATGCTTATTAAACGCGCACCCGTAGTCACAATTATGGGGCACGTTGATCACGGCAAAACAACTCTTCTGGACTCTATCCGCGCTTCAAAACATAAAATAGTTTCTACCGAGGTCGGCGGAATTACACAGAGTATCGGTGCATACACCGTATGGCTTGATGACAGGAAAATTGTCTTTATAGATACTCCCGGTCACGAAGCTTTTACGCAAATGAGAGCACGCGGCGCTCAATCAACCGATATAGCAATTCTTGTTGTTGCGGCGGATGACGGTGTTATGCCCCAGACGGTTGAAGCAATCAACCACGCAAAATCCGCAAATGTACCTATTATAATTGCAGTCAATAAAATGGATAAACCCGATGCCGACCCCGACAGGGTTCTGCAGCAATTAACAGAACATGGTCTGATACCTGAAAAATGGGGCGGAGACACAATATGTGTTAATGTATCGGCGCTTCAAAAAACCGGTATAGACGAGCTTTTGGAATATATTCTGCTCGTTGCCGATATGCAGGAGCTGAAAGCCGTTGAAAAATGCCCTGCAACAGGTGTTATAATTGAAGCAAATCTTGATAAGGGCAAAGGACCCGTTGCTACGATGCTTGTTCAAAACGGCACCCTAAAAATCGGCGACTCAATTGTTGTAGGCACAGTTGGCGGCAAAGTCCGTGCACTTCTTGACGATTCCGGCAGACGGGTTAAAATCGCCGGCCCTTCAACCCCTGTTGAAATTCTCGGTCTTAATGAAGTTCCGCAGGCGGGCGACACTTTTGAAGCGGTTGAAAACGAAAAGGTTATGCGCCAGATAGTACAGGAGCGCAAGCAAAAAGAACGCTCCACAAGGCTTGAAGCCATGACTGCAGCTCATATCAAAAAAGAAACACTTAATAATGATGAGATTAAAAACCTCAACCTCATCATTAAAGCCAATACCCATGGTTCGGCAGAAGCCGTATCTCAGGCCATACAGAATGTTAAATCTTCAAAAGTTATACCTAAAATCATTCACGTAGGTGTCGGTGATATCTCGGAAGCCGATGTTATGCTTGCCTCGGCATCAAATGCAATCATTATGGGCTTTACGGTAAAAGAAGATGCCAACAGTCTGCTTGCAGCCGAAAAAGAAAAAGTGCAAATCAAGAAATACGACATTATCTATCAAGTTCTTGAAGATGTTGAAAAAACAATGCTTTCACTGCTTGAACCCGAAATTGAAGAGGTTGAACTCGGCAAAGCAGAAGTAAGACAGGTGTTTACGGTCGGCAAAACAAACCGCATTGCGGGCTGCTATGTGCTTGAAGGCAAAATCGTCCGCTCAAAAACCGCAGTTCTTATCAGAAACGGCGAGCAGATATTTAAAGGTGAAATTGACCAGCTTAAACGCTTTAAAGATGATGTTAAAGAAGTTGCCACAGGTTTTGAATGCGGTATATCTTTTGCTAAGTTTAACGACATTCAGGAAGGCGATATTATTGAAGTTTCAACCACAAAAGAGGTTGAAAGAGTGACGCTGGTGTAGGAAAAAACAATGTCTTTAAGAAATGAAAGAGTCAGAAAAGCACTTATGCGCGAGATTTCGGATATTTTGCGCACAGAGATAAAAGACCCTAAAATAGCGGGTATTGTATCTATAACAGATGTTGATGTATCACCCGATAATTCCGCTGCAAGGGTATTTTACAGCGTTTTCGGTGATGATAAAACAAAAGAAGAAACGCGTGCCGCCTTAGAAAAAGATACTCCGAGAATCCGTCATGCGGTGGGGCAGAGAATAAGACTGCGCCACACACCGTCACTTCTTTTTATACTTGATGAGTCACTTGAGCGCGGTGCTAAAATAACCGAGCTGATTGACAAAATATCACGCGGCGAAATCAAATAATGCCCATGTATTTTTTAAACGTATATAAGGAAAAGGGTATGACATCTTTTGATGTTATACATAAGTTGCGAAAAATTTTAAACATTAAAAAAATCGGTCACTCGGGAACCCTTGACCCGCTTGCGCAAGGGGTATTGCAAATAGGCGTAGGCGGCGCTTCAAGGCTGCTTGAATATCTTGACGAAGATAAAAGCTACAAAGCTCAAATAAAATTCGGATACACAACAGATACTCTTGATGATGAAGGCGAGAAGAAGTTTATTTCAGCTCCGGATTTTAATGAAGAACGGCTCATTTGTGCACTTGAAAAATTTAAAGGCAAAATCAGTCAGATTCCGCCTGAATACAGCGCCGTAAAGATAGGCGGAAAAAAACTGTGCGACCTTGCAAGAGCCAATAAAACACTGCCTGAAATAAAACCGCGCAACGTTGAAATATTTGAAATAAAGCTTATAAAATTTAGCACCCCTGATGAAGCCGAAATCTTCATTCATTGTTCAAAAGGCACATATGTTCGCTCCATTGTACGCGATATAGGTGAAATTCTCGGCTGCGGCGCGTATATGAGCGGCCTTGTGAGAACAAAGGCAGGGAATTTTAAAATAGAAGATTCAAAAAAAATATCTCCCGATATTGAAAAATATGCAATTAATCCCATTTTTGCACTTAACTTTAGAAAAATTCAACTTAATGAAAACGAATACAAAAAGGTAATAAACGGAAATCCGCTCAAATACGGCATATCAGGCAAAAACGGCGAAAAATTTATGTTGATTTACAACGACACTCTTGTGTCAATTGCAAATTTATCGGATAATATATTAAAAATGGAAAAGGTTTTTAAAACGGAGTAAAAAATGGGTGTTTTTATAAGAACTTTAATTGTGTGCCTTATAATTTGTGCAGGCTATTATGTGTATATGTTTCTTGGCAAAGAAAGCTACCAGCCCCTCAATACCAACGAAACAACAGTAACACGCGAAGTAAGGACGGATAAAATACAACCTGAAACACCAAAAAAAGAAGAACCCGAACAACATCAGGAAGAAATGCAGATTTGTTTTATGAGTGATGAAAATACTACACACTATGTAAAACGAAAAACCGATAAAGCAACACTTGAAGGCGCAATTGAAGAACTTTTAAAAGGCCCCACAAAATATGAAACATCTCACGGCGTATACTCTGAAATCCCGCAGGATGTCAAACTTATGTGGGTAAAGGATGAAAACGGAAAAATAATCGTGAATCTCACCCGCAATTTTGAATACGGCGGCGGCACAAAAAGTATTCAAAACAGAATTAAGCAAATAAAACTTACCGTTGACTCGTTTAATCTAAAGAAGCCTGTTTATCTGTATCTGGATGGCAAACAGGTTGAGTATATGGGCGGGGAAGGAATCTACATAGAGCAGCCGCTTAACTAGTTTATTTTACAACCCTTGCAACGGAACATACTTTATCGGCGTCGTAAGTCTTATTTATAATACTTCCGCCGTTGCTCTCTACAGTATAAACCTTTCCGTTTTTAACCTCTTTTATAATAACCGTATGATCCATTCCGCCGTTGCCGTTAAGGTCTATTGCAGCAAGGTCGCCGCTTTTGGCATTTTTCAGTGAAACCGTTGAGCCCGCCTCTTTTGCGGCGCGAAAGACATCGGGACCCCAGGCTTTTTCCCTCTCGGAGAGATTATTATACCAGTCGGCACGCTGCTCTTTTTGCAATGAATTATCTACTACATAAGTTGCAAAGTCATCACATGAGCCGCCGCGCTCAACTCTTACAAACTCATTGCCTTCGGCGCTTCTGCTTGGATTTTTTCTGCCAAGATAAGACTCTGCAAAATTCACTATACTATCGCCGCTGCCGCCTGTTCCCTGCAAAGCAAGAGCACTGTCATCTAAAGACTGCGGTACAAAATCATCCGAAAGTCCTCCGGTACCAGAAGCAGGTATTGAAAGCGCGGCTATCATCTCGCTTCTTATGGAATTTATCTCGTTTTGTATATCTCCGGTCTGTCTGAAAATTTCCATTCGCTCTTCGGATGAACCCGCCCACATAAGAGAGTTGTAAAGCGCTCTTTTTTCTTGCTGAAGAGAAGATATTTCGCTGTTCATAAGCATAATATTTAAAGCGGCATCGTTTTGAAGTTCAGCCTCTTGCTGCTCTTGCGAAGTATTATTTGATTCCTGCAAGGATAATGCGGAAGTGCCTTCATCAAAATCATCGCCGAGAGTCTGCATTTCATCCTCACCCGACATATTTGCAACATACGCCGCACGCTCGGAACTGCTCATATCCTTAACGGATTTATATTCACTTAATGTATCAAAAGAATATACTTTTCCTTGTATTTTTATATCGTAACTCATATTTCATCCCTTACATCATTTTAATCGGCAAAATTAAATACAGACTTTAGAATTTTAAATTAAATATTAATATTTTTTAACCATTGATGCCATCGCGCACTTGAAATATTTCACTGAAATAGTATGATTTACTTGCTATGCAAAACGATATTAACGCAAAGCCTGATAAAATTCTTGTGCGCGGGGCAAGCGTACACAATTTAAAACACATAGATGTCGATATTCCGTTAAATAAAATTGTGGGCATAGCAGGTGTTTCCGGCTCGGGCAAATCCTCGCTCGCCCTTGGCGTGCTTTATGCCGAAGGCTCAAGACGCTATCTTGAAGCGCTTTCTACATATACTAGGCGCAGAATGACTCAGGCGCCAAAAGCGCCCGTCGATGAAATTTTGTATGTACCTGCCGCTCTGGCGCTTCATCAGCGCCCCTCAATCCCCGGAATAAGAAGTACTTTTGGCACGGGAAGCGAGCTTTTAAACAGCTTTAGGCTTATGTACTCGCGCCTTGCACATCACAGATGCCCTAACGGACATTATCTTGAGCCGTCACTAAATGTAGCTGCCGAAAAAGAGTTAATCTGCCCCGTATGCTCGGCACATTTTTTTGCACCGGGGGCAGAAGAACTTGCCTTTAACAGCAGCGGAGCATGTCCCAAATGCAGCGGCACGGGCACCGTAAGAACAGTGGATGAGTCTACGCTTGTACCCGATGAAAATCTAACGATAGACGAGGGGGCGGTTGCACCGTGGAACTCTTTAATGTGGTCGCTTATGACAGATGTATGCAGAGCCATGGGCGTGAGAACAAATATTCCCTTTTATAAACTTACAAAAGAAGAAAAGGAAATTGTGTACCACGGCCCTGCCGTTAAAAAACATATATTTTACAAGGCGAAAAATTCAAATCAGGCGGGAGAAATAGATTTTACCTACTACAATGCAGTCTACACGGTTCAAAATGCATTATCAAAAGTAAAAGATGAAAAGGGTATGAAACGTGTGGAGAAGTTTTTAAAAGAGGATATCTGCCCCGACTGCCTCGGCACAAGACTGTCCGAAACCGCAAGAGGCCCCAGATTGAAAGGAATATCCCTTGATAGAGCCTGCAAAATGACGCTCTCCGGGCTTGTAAAATGGGTTGAAAGCGTACCTTCTTCACTGCCTGAAGAAATGAAACCGATGGCAGAATCTATTTGTGAGTCATTTCAAACATCGGCAAAAAGGCTTATGGAACTTGGCCTCGGGTATTTGTCTTTAGATAGAGCAGCCTCTACACTATCCACAGGCGAAAGACAGAGAATGCAGCTTGCCCGTTCGGTCAGAAACCGCACCACAGGTGTTTTATATGTACTTGATGAACCCTCCATAGGACTGCACCCGTCAAATATAACAGGGCTTAACACATTAATGCATGACCTTATAAAAGACGGGAATTCGGTAATACTTGTAGACCATGATACACAAATTTTATCTGAAGCCGACTGGATTATAGAAATGGGGCCAAAATCAGGCAGCGAAGGGGGTAGGATTGTAGCCCAAGGCACGGTAGCAGACATAACAAAAAATCCGATTTCCAAAATAGGCCCGTTTTTGTCCAAAAAAGCAGATACAATAATGCGAAAAAGAGCCGCAAAAGATGAAATGTTTAAAAACGGGGCAATAGAGCTTGCAACTGACACAATTCACACGGTAAAACCGCTGAATGTAAAAATTCCCAAAGGTCGCCTGAGTGTCATTACCGGAGTATCCGGCTCTGGCAAAACAACGCTTGTACTGGAGAGCCTCATCCCTGCACTTGAAAACAGTATCTGCGGCAAAAGGCTCCCCTCGCACATTAAAAACATATGCGCACAGGGTATAAAACATGTAAAACTGATTGACGCATCCCCTATAGGCATAAATATCCGCTCAACAGTTGCAACTTACGCCAATATTCACGACGAATTGAGAAAAATTTTTGCAAGGACACAATGCGCAAAAAAACTCAATTACAAAGCGGGCGATTTCTCCTACAACACCGGAAAACTTCGCTGCCCCTGTTGCGACGGCACAGGAAGCATAAGTCTTGATGTACAGTTTCTGCCCGACGTAGACATCCCCTGTCCCGACTGCCGCGGTGCGCGTTATTCTAAAGAAGCGCAAAACATTAAATACGGCGCCAAATCAGGAGTGTCTTTTTCCATGCCTGAAATCATGGCAATGGACATCAATAGCGCGCTTGAAGCCTGCAAAGACATAAACACGGTAAAGCAAAGACTTATGGTGCTAAAAGACCTGGGGCTCGGCTATTTAACACTTGGAGAAGCCACCCCCGGACTCTCGGGCGGAGAAGCACAGCGGCTAAAACTGGCTCTTGAAATGGGACGCAGACAGGAGGATTCAATTTTTATTTTTGACGAACCTACAATAGGGCTTCACCCGCTTGACGTGCAAACGCTGCTTGGAGTTTTTCAAAAACTCATAGACAACGGGGCAACCGTGGTTATAATTGAACATGATTTGGATGTTATTAAAAACGCGGACTATATCATAGACATGGGCCCCTTTGGCGGCAATGACGGCGGAGAAATAGTTGCTGCAGGTACGCCCGATGAAATTGCAGCCTGCAAGCAAAGTATAACGGGAAAATTTCTAAAAAATTCATAATAATTCCGGGCCCTTGACTTAGAGTAACTCTAAAGTGTTAAAATTAAAAGAAAACGGAGGTATAATATGAAAATTCTTGTTATCACCGGAAGTCCCAGAAAAAACGGAAATTCCGACACTCTTGCGGATAATTTTATAAAAGGTGCCACGGAAAAAGGGCACAGTGTTATAAAATTTGAATCCGCATTCAAAAAAGTTCACCCATGTATAGCTTGTGACAAGTGCACTTCGGACGGTCAGTGCGTATTTAAAGATGATTTTGAATTTGTTAAAGAAAATATAGTTGATGCAGACGTCGTAGTTTTTGCAACACCTATGTATTATTTTGGCGTATCATCTCAAATTAAAGCGGTGATTGACAGATTTTATGCAATAAACACACAAATACACAAACCTAAAAAAGCGGTGCTAATCCTGACATATGCAGACACAGCCTCAAAAGAAGCCCAACCTATAATCAGCCATTATGAAGCTATACTCAATTATCTGGGCTGGACAGACGCCGGAAAAATCATAGCCTCCGGAGTATGGGGTAAATCCGATATAAATCAAACACCATACCCGAATACAGCCTATACTCTCGGTAAAAATATTTAACTGTTACAGAATAAATCGGTTGCATAATAAAGGGCACTCAACTGAGTGCCCTTTATGGAGCGGGAGACGAGGCTCGAACTCGCGACATCTTCCTTGGCAAGGAAGCATTCTACCACTGAATTACTCCCGCAACAGCGATAGAATTATAATACATGTTCAAGAAAAAATTTCAAGTATTTTTTATCTAGCCCTGTGTAGTCTGTTTAATAAGTGCTTCAGGAGCAGACTTAGCGGGGTCGTTAGAAGCAATGAGATTAAGTGCATTTGCTTCCGCTGTACCCGGTGCCGGTGCAGCCTGTTCATTTTGTGCCTCTTGTGAGAGCATGACGGCATCGCCGGAAGGAATTACCGTTTCCGGGTTCACTGTTTTTTGTGCAGCCGGAGCGGGAGTGCTTTTTGAAAAATTAAGTGCCGCCAAAGACAAACCGGAAAGCAGAGAAACCACACCGCCCAGCCATCTTGCAACCGCACTCTTGTGCCCGAAAAGCATTACAAGAGAACCCAGAACAGAGGCTGACGCAAGCGCGGTATTTACTTTGGCCTGTGTGGAATCATCAGACTTTACAAAAACATCTTTAAACTGTCCTGCCTTTGTTTTTGCCCTATCCAGTATATTTACCGGTTTTTTATCCGTGATTTTATCAGCAGCAATCGTGTTTTGAGCGCCTATAGCTTGTACCATGTTATCAACTCCTATTTATTTATATAATTTTAAGTGCCGTGAAAATATTTTTTGCATGATTTTTATTTAAATTTTACATTTCTTAATTATAAACCCGATTTGTTAATTTGCATTGTTTGTAATAAAATATCAATTAATAAATGGAGTTAAATTAAGGAGAAATTTTTATGCGCGAATTATCACCCTTACACAAAGAAAGACTTAACTACAAGCCTAAACTCGCAGGAGTCCTCTCTGAGGGAATTAAAAACGTAAAAATATCACTCGGTCAAAATACAACTGCCGTTAAAGATGCCGATGAAATTCAAAAACTCTTCAAAGATGTATACGGCCAGCCCATTGTAAGCTTTGGCAAAGAGGGACAGTCTCTTAATTTTGAACAAAAAAATGTAGGCGTCATCCTCTCCGGCGGTCAGGCTCCCGGCGGACACAACGTTATAGCGGGATTATATGATGCTCTTAAAGCAGCAAACCCGCAAAATGTTTTATACGGATTTTTGGGCGGACCTTCAGGTATTATTGACAACAAGTATGTTAAATTTGACGATGAATTTATCGATAAATACAGAAATACCGGCGGCTTTGACATTATCGGCTCAGGCAGAACCAAGCTTGAGACGGAAGAACAATTTGAAAAAACTCTTCAAAACTGCAAGGCGCTTAATATTAACGCCATCGTTATAATAGGCGGAGATGATTCAAACACAAATGCCTGCATGCTTGCACAGTGGCTTAAAGCAAAAGGAGCCGGCATTCAGGTGATAGGCTGCCCCAAAACAATCGACGGCGACCTGAAAAATGACCAGATTGAAATCTCCTTCGGTTTTGACACCGCAACTAAAACATACGCGGAACTTATCGGAAACATCCAGAGGGATGCAAATTCCGCCAAAAAATACTGGCACTTTATAAAACTTATGGGCAGATCGGCAACGCACGTCGGTCTTGAAGTTGCACTTCAGGTACAGCCCAACATAACTTTGATTTCAGAAGAAGTTGAAGCCAAAAAGATGTCCCTTGAAAGCATTGTTGACTATATAACGGATATCGTTGTTAAACGCTCTGAAATGGGTAAAAACTTCGGTGTGGCACTTATTCCCGAAGGTTTAATCGAGTTTATTCCCGAAATGAAAACAATGATTTCAAATCTCAACGACCTGCTTGCGGTTCTTGAAAAAGATGAAAACTTTGTAAACGCTCCCAACAGCGAAAAATACAAAGTTATAGAATCCAGACTTGAAGCAAACAATGCAAAAGTATTCAATTCGCTTCCCGATATGATTAAAGCACAGCTTCTGATGGACAGAGATCCTCACGGCAACGTGCAGGTTTCAAAAATCGAAACGGAAAAACTCTTAATTGAAATGGTTCGCGCACGCTTAAAAGCTCTTAAAGCGCAAGGCAAATATAACGGCAAATTCTCGGATCAGGCTCACTTCTTCGGCTACGAAGGAAGATGTGCAATGCCTTCAAACTTTGATGCGGACTACTGCTACTCACTGGGCTACAATGCTTTTGCACTTATTCAGGCGGGGCTCACGGGTTATTTATCATCCGTTAAAAACCTCACCGCTCCTGCAACAGAATGGAAAGCAGGCGGCGTACCTTTAACAATGATGATGAATATGGAAAAACGCCACGGTGTTATGAAACCGGTTATCCAAAAAGCACTGGTGGAACTTGACGGCCCCGTATTTAAAGCTTTTGAAGCAAAACGTGAAAAATGGGCGCTTAACGACTGCTATGTATTCCCCGGCGCAATTCAGTACTTCGGTCCCTGTGATGTATGCGATGTCACCACATTAACGCTTCAACTGGAACAGCAAAAAGTTCCCGTAGCACAAAACTAAAATAACACTCAAAGGGCGCAGCGATATTTGTCTGCGCCCTTTTATGATAATAAGAAAAGGAATTAAACAATGTTAAAAGCAGGAATAGTAGGACTCCCCAATGTAGGCAAATCGACACTTTTTAACGCATTGACACTCTCAAAAAACGCACAGAGTGCAAATTATCCTTTCTGTACCATTGAACCTAATGTGGGAGTGGTAACTGTTCCAGATGAAAGACTCTATAAACTTCAGCCCCTTGTAAAGACGGACACCGTAATACCTACAGCTATTGAATTTGTTGATATAGCAGGACTTGTAAAAGGGGCAAGCAAGGGCGAAGGACTCGGCAACCAGTTTTTGCACAATATAAGAGAAGTTGACGCCATAATTCAGGTGGTAAGATGTTTTGATGATGAAAATACAATTCATGTTAACGGCAAAATAGACCCGATTGACGATATCGAAACGATAAACACAGAGCTTGCACTGGCTGATATTGCAACACTTGAAAACCGCTCAAAACGCATTGCAAAACAGGTAAAGGGCGGAGATAAAGAAGCTGTTCTTGAAAACTCAATCATAGAGCGCCTCATGCCCTATCTTGAACAAGGAAGATTTATTAACACAAGAGAAATCTTTAACGAAGAAGAAATAAAAGCACTCCATCACTTTCACCTTTTAATGGCAAAACCGATGATATACTGTGCAAATGTTGCAGAATCAGACCTCGCCAAGGGAAATGACTATGTCGAGAGAGTCAGGAAATATGCAAAAGAAAACGGTGCAGATGTGGTTATGATATGTGCGGGTATTGAATCCGAACTTGTCGAACTGGGAGAAGAAGAATCTAAAAACTACCTGAAAGAGCTCGGCGCAGATTCCTCGGGTATTGAAAAAATGATTAAATGCGTATATGACCTTCTGGGGCTTAGAACATACATTACCGCCGGCGAAAAAGAAGTGCGCGCCTGGACAATTACAAAAGGTACAAAAGCTCCGCAGGCAGCCGGTGTCATACACACGGATTTTGAAAAAGGCTTCATCAAAGCGGAAGTTGTGTCTTATGATGACTTTATTGCCGCAGGCTCCTGGGCTGCAGCCAGAGAAAAAGGTACTGCACGCCTTGAGGGCAAGGATTACGTTGTCCAAGACGGAGATATAATGCTCTTTAGATTTGCAAATTAAAATCCATTGCGTTTCTTGCTTGTTTGTGCTAACACATTAATGCAATATTTTGTGCAAACACAAGAAAGGGGCGGTAATTTATTATGAGAATTGAAAAAATTTCCGCAAGAGAAGCCTTAAATGAAAGCACCTTCAGCGGTGCTGATTTCAGGGAAGATTTAAACACAAGAGACGCGCGCGATGAAATGGATAACGACAAAGATATCAGCACCAAGATGGATGAAACAATGAAGTACCTGAATGCACTTTCCAACGAAAGAAAATGCGATATTCAGGTAGATATGGACTATGACCCCAAAACCGGAAAGGGCGAAATTACAGGTGAAATAACAGATAAAACAGGTGAAAGACCAAAAAGACATGTGCGCGTAATGATTGACTCAAACAACAAGCTTAACGTCACTCACCACATCAACCAGTTCAGAAGCGATTGCAGTTCTCTTATGTAAAATCAGTTCGCAATGTATTCAATATATCTCTCAAGCGCCTTGTAGCCGTCGTAAAACTCCCCTACTGCCGTAGAGTAGTTGCTGGCACGCAGAAATTTGAGTTCTTTGATTCTGATTTCAAAAATCTCATCCGAATATGCTTTTACAAATGTATCGCCGGAATTTGACCAGATTTTAAGCTGCTCAAGCTGATGGTTTATCTGTGAAATAGTAGAGTTTTCAAGTACATCAAACCCGTATTTTTTAAGTATGGCACGCTCTGCATTTGTAATTCTCGAGTGCACCGCGCTAAAACCGAAAATTCTTTTTATTACCATATAATTGGTAGCAAGCTGTCTTTGCTTAAGAGGTATTTGACCGCGCGCAATCAAAGATGACATACTCAAGTTGTCATACTTGCTGTATGGATTATATGCTAAATCCCCTCTTTGTGTCTTTTTTCCAAACTTCTGAAACACTTTATATTCCTCTAATCCTTTTGTAATTATAGAATAAATATAAGGCATGACAAAAAAGTTAATAAAAAAGTTACATTTAATTTGCATAACACAGACAAAATAAGGCATAAAAATACCCCGGATGCGATTCGAACGCATGACCTACTGCTTAGAAGTAGCTTATAGCCCTATTTGCAAGGGTTTTCAGATTTTACTGGAATTAGTCAAAAATTATTATTTTATTATCTTCGGACTTGTTTCTTTTCTCAATCTTTACCCCCTTTTACTAGGATTTATCAGGATTTTTGCAAGAAGGTTGTAGTATTGGTGTAGTGTTATGTGGTTTTAGAGATTCAAATAAAGGTTTAAATATTAATTTTTTGTGTATTTTTTAAATAATTTGTCAAAATAATGCTTTAATAATAATGGAGGTATCGCCGTGGCCGAAAAAGAATTATTGGAAGAACAATTAGAAAAATTAGAAAAAACGACAGTATCTAACCTTGATGATTGGCGAAGTGAAACTTTACCTATTATCGTTGAAATATTTGGAGAAAAGAGTTCTCAATATGGGCAATTTAACACAGTAGGTTGGTATTCAATGCAAGGCCACACTTCAGAGCACATAAACGAGTTTAAAAATTGTTTAAAAGGATTTATTAAATGTGTGTCATTACGTCAAGAAAAACAACAAAAAAGCTCTCATTCAAATAAACACCAAAATCAAATTGTTATTAATAACAATCCCAACTTTTCTCAGTCTCAATCTCAACACCAAACTCAATCCCAAAATATTGAAGATATAATCAAAGACGAAATCCCGCCGTCAAGAATGAGAGAAATCGAAGAAATATTAAAGACAGAAGAACCAGAAAAAACAAAACTTGAAAAAGTGGGTGATGTATTACAAAAAGTAGGCATTGGTGTTACTTCATCTGTTTTAGCAAGAATTATCACTTCATCAATGGGGATATTTTAATCATGAACCAAAATTATAATTACAATTCCGCTTTCTTATATCCAAAACAACCAACTTCTGCTTATGAAGTTGCAGAAATGGCAAAACAAAGAAATCCGATTATTGAAACAGATAAAAATATTGAAAGATGTATAGTTGAGAATCAATATCAAACTCAGACATTAAACGAGACACAAAAAATACTTAACGAAAACGCTGAAATCGTAAAACAGTTATCGCAACAAGTAAAATCAATGGAAGAATCTTCGAATAAGCAATACAAAATAGGATTAATTGTATCAATAGTTACCGGTTTATTTGCTGCAGGGTCTTTTATATTGGCTTTAATACAAATTTTTAAATAAACCTAAGTTCCAAACTTTTTAATCTCAGCACTCACTGCTTCTTCAACAATATTATCAAGCAAATTAACGCATTGCTCGTTGACTTCCGGCAACAAATGGGTGTATAAGTCCATAGTCATTTTGATTGAGCTATGACCGAGTTGGTGTTGAACATATTTCATTGGTGCACCGTTAGCGAGCAATAAGCTAGCATAAGTATGTCTTAAGTCATGAAATCTCAATGAACCGATTCCGGCACGGCTTAAAGCCGGTTTAAACCTTCTTTTAATCATATTATTAGCGTCTTGATAACCACCGTCGCCATTAGGGAAAACAAGATTGTGTTCGCCTTTAGGACAAGCTAAACGCCATTCTTTCAAAACTTTTACAAGCTCTAATGACATATCAACTTTTCTTACTTTTCCCGTCTTTGTTGTGCCAACTCGACCATGAGTAAAATTCTTATCAACTGTTATTTTTCTTGTTATCCAGTTTATAGAATCCCAAGTCAAACCCATTAATTCTCCCTGCCTCATGCCAGTAAATAGTGCAGTAAAAAGTAATGGGTAAAAGTCGGGATAAATTTCTTTTGTTTTTGATAAAAGAATTTTTGTTTCTTCTGTTGACAATGAGCGGATTTCTTCGCTTCTTTCTTCTTTTAATGATTTTATACGGGCAAGAGGATTTTTCACCACTATATCCATATCAATCATAAAGCTGTAAATTTGGCTCATAAGTTTTGTGTACTTATTCACGGTTGAATTTCTACGACCTGTTTCAAGTTCTTGTGCAACAAATTCATTGACAGCAAGCGGTGTTATTTCACAAAGTTTTAACTTCCCAAAATACGGTAATAAATGATTTTTTAAGTAACCCTTGTAACCGTGTTCCGTGTTATACTTGCATTACTTGCTTGCATGCAATCGCATAAAGATTTCAGAGGCTTCTTTGAAAGTCATTTTGCAATCACCAGGTGTTGTGCCGGTTTGAACTTTGGATAAAATATCAACCATAGCACTTTCTGCTTCAACTTTTGTTTTGAATCCACCTTTAACTTTTCTTTTTCCAAAGAGGTCGAGATAATCGACCTCCCAGTAATTCGCACGTTTATTTTTTCTTACTTTAGCCATTATGTACCGCCTTTATTTTTATTATGCCGTGTTTTAAGCTTTCTGTAAGCGCTTTGACTACAAATTGCTAACAGAATTTATCTTGATGTACTCTTGAATCGCGTCTGGTGAAAACCTAAGTTTTCCTCCGAGTTTCACAAACGGGATTTCTTTTTTATGCACCCACCTATAAAGGGTAGATTCCGATATTTTTAAAATATTTGATACTTCTTTTATGGTTAATAACATTTTGTTTTCCTTCCGTAATTCTTTGCAATCGATTTTGCAATTCCCGAAAGGCTTGTTAAATTTAGGTTTGAAGCAGTTTTTTAGATTGAATTACAAAGTTGCGTTTTAAATAAAAGTAAATAAAATATTTTCTCGTAATTTTGCAATAATGTAATTTTTGCCCATATCTCTTTATTTACAAGCCTTTAGGAGTTGCAAATAAATTGCATTATATTAAATCTTGAGTGTGTTTAGATTCTTCCAACCGCTCCAATTCGTAGAATATATTGTTTAAAAACTCATCTTCGCCAATATCAACAACAAGAGCTCGTTTTGAAGTTTCACCGAAATTAGTAGAATATCCGACTTTAAAACCTTTAGTTTTAGCTTGATTTTGTATGTCTTTTAAATCAGGAATCAATACCCCAGAATCTTCAGTTTGTTTAAATTGCTTTTTAAAAGGAGTATAAACACTCTTTAAGTGGATACAAATTGTTCTATCTGCGGGTTTTAATACATAATCTACCCCATGTTTTAATGTTCCATTTTTAACAAGCATATAAAATATCTGCATAAATTTTTCAAAGCAATCGTCTGTATGTGTAAGGTCTTGATGAGATTTAATATATTTTTCAAGATTTTGGTTTAAAAGTTTGACTTCTTCCCTTTCCTTAAACTCTTTGTCAAAGTCTGCAACTTGAAATAAATAATCCATACCTAACATTGCTATTGCGATATTGTTTATACATCTTAAGTCTAGATTAGGGTTTAACTGTCTTATATATTTTATCCTTGCATTTAATGCTTCATACATTATTTGAGGATTTTGATAAGCAATCAAAACTTTAGGTAATATACAAGATAGGTATTTTTCTCTTATATTGTTTATTTTACTTGCCTCTTCTGGATTAAAATCATCTTTATAAAATTCTGTATAAACAAGCCTTGTTGCTGTTTGAGGATTCCGATGTGCTCTATCGTTACTTGCAAAATTTAATGTAGCATTAACAGCCCTTATATCCTGTTTTTGGCCATAACCAGTCATTCTTTTACGAGCATTTCTGTCATAAACAGCTTTGACCGTTGTTTCAAAATTCTTTCTCATATAGCCTTCAATTTCAGCATATAAAACGGGAATATTACTGTAATATTCCATATTATGTAAAAGGTTCATAGCCGTATCATTTCCGCTGCTTAAAAACCTTGTGTCAAAACCGAAAGTATAAGCAATAGTTTGAAGAAGATTACTTTTCCCACTTGCAGCTTCACCGTACATAAAATTAACCGGATATCCCATTGTTTTATCAAATAGAATATTGACAAACGGACTCATGATCGCAGTACCAATAGACAAGAATGGTTCGACTTTATTTCCATATGCTCGTAAGGTATTAACAAATAAAGCCTTTGCGATAAGTGATTCAATCGTTTTAGATTTTGGCCCAAATTCTGCAATTAGCTCATCATCTTTGTTAGCATCAAGAAAATCCACATAACTCATATTTGGAATGTATAGATTAGGTGCGTACATACCTCTATCAACATCAAGAGCAACAAAATTACGTGAGCTAACCTGGATTATATTTTTATTTTCTTTACTTGGCGTAAGTATATTTCCATTTGCCAAGTCAACCACAGCATTTTTATAAATCCAATACGGATTAGATTCATGATAAATAAAAGAGGGATTTTTATAGATATTTAACTCTTCATTTATACTGTTTAATTCTTCTTGAATTATATTTTTAAATTCGGTATCATTTAGGACATGTAAATGAATACCGCCTTCTTTTAAGATTTCATGTAAGTTTTTAACATCCAAAAGTTCTTTCTGAGAGAAAATTTTAGGCTTTGTGGTTCTTTTCCCGATATTTGTTACTATTTCAAGCTTGTATTCCGTTTGATTTTCGAATCCAAGCGAGTTGAAAATAATTGTACGCAATACTTTTAGCGTAAAGTTAGATTTTCTTATATAGGTCAATTCAGCCTTATCTGAATTGTAACTTATGTAATAATAATTGTTTTTATAAGCGTAAATTCCCGATTTAAAATATTTCATAATAGAAGTATGCTCGCTGTCAATTTCAACAATTTTCTTTTGGTCTAAGTCTGAATCGATATTTTTTAAATACAATTTTAAAATAGAACGCACTGAAAGTTTAACATTTTTCTTTAGGATATCTTCTGTTATGTTTTTACTTTTTAAATATTTGTATAAGTCATTAAAGTCATTTATATATTCATTGATTTCACTAAGCCTGCCGAGATTTAAGTTATAAAATACAATAGGAATTGATTGCTCAATTTTTTCAACAGCTTGCTTTCCGGCTCTATCGTTATCTAAGCATAAAATAACCTTTTCAAACCCCTGTAAGTATTCAAGATGTGGTTCTAATGCTCTAAATGTATTAGGTTCGCCGTTTGCATTTGTTAAAATTTGGTATTCATTTTCTTGACCTAAATCTTTCAAATATTGATAAATTGCATATCCGTCTTTATAACCTGCACAAATAATGACTTCTTTTGCTTCTTTAGGTGAATTTATTTTAGATAAACATTTTTCAATGTTTGCGGCATAACCCTTTGTTTTGCAAAGAAATTTAAACTTACCTTTGTGATTTTCTGGCATTCTAATTTCTAAGCCAGTAACAGTTCCATCAAGTGCTATCATTGGTAAAACAAAAACTTTATTTTCATTACTAAAGCCAATTTTACACTCTTTAATTGTTTCTACTGATAATCCTGTTGATTCTTTTACCAGTTTTAACATTTGCTTATCATTAAAAAGATTTGAAGAGTATCTTTCAATATCTTTTTCACTAAAACTAAGCTCCGATACTTTCTTGTAGGTTGCTTTACCTTCATATCTAGCTTTAATAATTTCTCGTGCTAAGCGTTTACCATGTTCGTTATCAGGTGTTGTACCACAAAAAATACCTTCGTTTGGATTAAAGTTTAAATTATCCCCTTTAGTGTCTCCACCCTCTTGCCTGCAATATGGACATGGGCCTTGATATTGGTTTACTCCAACTTTCTTTAATGGGTAACCTAAAAAATCTTCTACTTCGTTAATGGTGAAGCCACCGTTTGAAAATTTTGACATTTTTGTCTCCTTTTATTCTGTATCACTTCAACTCAATTAATAAAGGCTTGCAAGGAATATAAATTTAAGTTATATTCTAATTATGGTCAAGATTAGAAAAAACACACTGACTATTTTTAGGAATATAAAATGAACAAAACAAAATATGAAAAACAACTAAAGAATGCTTTTATAACTTGGTTTGAAGAAAAAGCCGAAAAAATTTATGATATTGGTGAGGATTCACAAAAATATTTATCTAAAAATTTAGGAGTAAAAGAAGAAGAATTTTTAAATAAGTATATTAGACCTATTACTAACTTAAACAACTTACAATTAATTCAATTTTTTAAAGCCTTGTCTTATCATTTGGCTGATAGATTTTCCCCCTTGCCATATGTTATAAAATATCAAATATCTCAAAATATGAATCCTGAGCCTAATGCCCTTGATTGGTTGCTTGTTCATATTAAACACATTGCTCTTTTTGATTTTGAAGATGATATCTCTTATGAATGTAAAATTCCATATAAGCAATGTATTTATTGTGGGGCTTTAGATAAATTCAAAGCTCCAACCTGGACAAATAAAGAATATATTGAATTTGATGATAGAAAACACTTTTGTCATAGCGATAATTGTGAAACTTTAAGTGGCTCAAATCCAGAAGAACATAATCCACATTGTCATTATGCAATATTTGCACGAAGAAAAAAGACTCTTATTGATAGAATCAAGAAAACACATTCGGCAGCAACAGCAGTCGAAATTTTCATTGATTTTTGCGAAAAGCAGCTTAAAGAAAATTTAAACATAAAATATGCTATTAGAACAAAAGAAGAATACAAATCCGGTGAATATGGATATGTTGATTTAACTTCTTTAAGTGAAAATTTTGATTTTGAAGATTTCTTTTATTCAGATGAAAAAATAATCGAAAAAGAATTAGAAAAATTAAAGCCCTTGAAGTAGTATCAAGAGCTTTGTTTCTTATAAATTTTCTAAAATAGGCTTTTGGTATTGGCTTTTCAATGTAACTGTTTTTACTTTGCCACCACTTTTTTCTTTATATCCTATTTTAATTGTTTGTCCAGCTTGAGTTGGATTTAATAATTTCCATAATTCTTCTGGGGAGTATTTTTTAATGTGCTTATCATTAATTTCTACAATTCTATTTTTAGCTTTTAATCCTTGCTCTTGCGCGCTATAAGATGTTGATATTAAACGTGGCCCTCTTATTGTAGAT
The DNA here is from genome assembly GCA_018713115.1 of Candidatus Galligastranaerophilus faecipullorum. GTDB lineage: Bacteria > Cyanobacteriota > Vampirovibrionia > Gastranaerophilales > Gastranaerophilaceae > Galligastranaerophilus > Galligastranaerophilus faecipullorum. Next base: position 608 of record DVFS01000066.1, on the reverse strand, counting down.
TTAGGAACTACATTATAGAAATAAACTGATTCTGCGTCATTGGAATTGCTAATTCTTGTTGGTGTACCATTAGAATCAATACCGTCTGACATATAATCTTTATTTGGTTTAGCCTTTAATTTTATAAAATAATTAAGTCCATAAGTATAACCACCTTTTAAGTCTTTTTTAAGAACATATAATTCTTTAGCGTCATATGGCCATATGAAAGAATTATTTACTAAACTCAAAATGCAATTTTTACCGTTTGGAACAATCGTAAATGTTTTTTTGAATTGATAACCACTCCAAAGAGTCAAGTAGCGTGTTTTAACAGTAAAAGAATATTCGTTTAATTTATTAGATTCTATAATCGCACCCTTAAGAGCATAGATACCAATAATATCATTTTTTAATTTTGCAGCGTCATAATTTTCAATAATCGTTGTTGCTGCATTTGCACTAGCATTAAATAAAAACAATGCTGCCAATGATAATAAAAATTTTTTCATAAAACCTCACTTTCTAAATAATAAAACTTGAATTAACTCGCAATGGCTTTAATTGGCTCGTAAAAACAACTTATTAGCATGCTTGCAAATATGGTAAATAGAAAATATAAAAAGAAA
>DVFS01000065.1 GCA_018713115.1 Candidatus Galligastranaerophilus faecipullorum | reverse complement strand
TTGCGGCCTGTTCTTGCTGCTCTTTTTCTTGCTTCAAAAGTACCGAAGCCTACTAAAGTAACTTTTTTGCCTTTAGCGACCGTTTTTTGTACTGTTTCAAGAATAGAAGCTACAACTTCAGCTGTTTGTTTTTGTGAAAGTTTAGCTTTTTCTGCAACTGCTTTTACTAATTCTTCTTTGTTCATCTATGAACCCCTTTCCATATTTACCCCTTTATTATACCTATTTATGGGCATTTGGCAAGTGTTTTTTATAAAAAAGGTCAAAATAACTGGTTTTTTAGCCGTGAAAAAGTGAAAAAGCACACTACAGTTGTGTTTTTACGACAGAAAATTTTACGTTTTTGTAAAAATAATTTAATATTTGATAGGCGTTATAGCCTTTGTTTGCAAGATTATTAGCTCCATGCTGACTCATACCGACGCCATGACCGTTTTTTCTGATACCGTCATCGTATGCGGGAACTGATTTTATATACGGCAAATCACGCGCCCAGACAGCACCGGAAGAAACCGTTTTTCCGCCCGAGGAAGCATGGTAATATGCAGGAATTACCTTACCGCCGTATGTAAGGACAATCCCTTTTGTTGCCATAACCGCTTTTGTTGTTTGCGGGGTTTCAGCACTTGCACCGCCGTATGCCTGATCTAATGGAGTATCTTTAAGGTCGTATCCGCTGTGTTTTCTTTTGCCTAAATTTGCAATGGCATAACTTCTTGCGGCGATTGCCTGAGCTTTATGTGCTTCAAAGTTCCACTTGGAAGGCATCTCCGAGGGCACAACGCCCAAAAGATATTCTTCAATGGGCACATCGTTAATAACAACAAGTTTTTTATTTATATTATAAACAATAAGTTCACCCCTGTACCAGCGCCTTTTTGTGGCAAGGAAGCATTTCTTTTCTTTAGGTTTTACTTTTATGTAATTTGTACCGAAGCTGTAATATTTTCCGTCAATTTTTATAACTATAACATTATTGTAAGCTCTTATCGTATAAGGAGTAAAAGAGTTTATGTTAAATAATTCCCTGCCGGTTTTTCCGTCCACAACGACACCGGGTTTGGAGGAACCTATATATGTCTGCCTGACACCGTCATCCAGACCTATTTTAATAGCATGGGCGCTCTGGATGTTAAATATCAAAAAAGCAAAAGTAAATAAAAAACTTAAAACCGTCCTTGTCATGGTAAATATTCTATATTAATCCTCCGCAGCCATCATCAGGTAAATAAATGAAAAATTTCATTTCAATTTATTTTTATAATTCCTGATGTAATCTATTACCTCTAATGATAACTGCTTTTTTGTTTCAAAGTCAATTATCTTAAAATATTCCATAGCTTCAAACATTTTCTCATCACTGTCCTGCCATCTTTTCCAGAGGTAATTAAAAGATTCCTTGTTTTCAAAACTTAAATTCGCACCCCTGCTTTTTGCTTCCTCTATAATAAAATTTGCACAGTGAAGCTGTATATTTTTTGCAGAGTTTTCAAGCATTTTAACCGCAAGACTCACTGTCGGGTCAAGGTCGTACCATCTTTTATTTTGAATATTATCTTCACTCATTTTTGTCCGATTTTTTTATGGTTTTTGAAATCATATTCAGTATTAAAAGCACCGCAACAAGCACAACGGCATTTATATAATATCTGCTGAAAGAGCCTGCAATAAGAATTGAAATAATTGCACAGCCCATGGCAAATGTCGCAAGAATGAGCACTACCTTATCCTGAGAACAGCCATGGTGCAGAAGCTTATGGTGGATATGTTCGCTGTCCGCCACAAAGGGGCTTGAACCTTTCATAATACGTCTGATACTTGAGAAAGCAACATCTAAAATAGGCACCGCAAGAATAATAAAAGGCAGATACATAACAGCGCTTGATGAATTTTTCATAATTCCCGTAATCGAAAGTGTTGCAAGCAAAAAGCCTGCGTACAGAGCGCCCGAGTCGCCCATAAAAATCTTGGCGGGATTGTAGTTAAATGTTAAGAAAGCAAGCATTGCACCCATTAAAATAAATGCAACAAGCGCCGAAATAGGCGAAGGCGGCGTCACAACAAATGACACAATACCTATTGCAATGCAGCCTATCGTTACAATAGAGCCCGCAAGACCGTCTATGCCGTCTATAAAGTTTGTAGCGTTAGAAATTCCCACAATCCATAAAAGACTTATCGGATAGCTCCACAAACCGAGTTCAAAGGGAGAATTCATCCACGGGATATAGAGTTCATCTATTCTGACGCCTAAAAGTATTACCATACTTGCAATTGCAATCTGAATAAACAGTTTAAATTTGGCATCCAGACAGAAAATATCATCAATAAGCCCTAAAAGAAACATTAAAGACCCGCCGACAATAATCCCCGACAGACCGACACCCTTGGGGTAATAACTCAAAAGAACAAGCAGAAGAAAAGTGAGCATAACAGATACCCACACCGCAATGCCTCCGAGTCTTGAAATCTGCCCGTGGTGGATTTTTCTTTCATTCGGGACATCAACAAGTCCCGCCTTTTTAGAAAAATATATTACAACGGGAACTATAAAAATTCCTAAAAGATAGGCGATTATTGCCCCTATGATATGTGCCTGCGTAAGTTTAATCATCTTTTACACTCCGCACAGCATATCGGGATACAGAGGGTGCTTTTTGCACAGTTCAAGGCTTCTTTGTCTTAATACCGCTTCGTCCTCGCGCTCTAAAATACCGTCTGCGATTATTTTTGCAAGCGTTTTCATATCTTCGGTTTTAAAACCTCTTGTGGTTACGGCGGGAACACCTATTCTGACGCCCGATGTCACAAACGGGCTCTGCGGGTCGTTGGGAACAGTGTTTTTATTTGCGGTAATACCTATTCTCTCAAGCATATTGGCAACATCTTTACCCGTTTTATTTAACTTTCTTAAATCAACCGTCATAAGGTGATTTTCACTTACACCGCCTACTATATCAATCCCTTCATCCATAAGAGCAAGAGAAAGAGCTTTTGAATTTTCTATAATATTTTTACCGTATTCTTTAAACTCATCGCTTAAAGCTTCTTTAAGAGCCACGGCTTTTGCGGCAATTACATGTTCTAAGGGCCCGCCCTGAATACCCGGGAAAACTGCTTTATCTATACCCTGTGCGTGTTCTTTTTTGCACATTGTAATACCGCCTCTGGGGCCTCTTAATGTTTTATGTGTCGTTGTGGTTACAAAGTCCGCATAAGGTGCGGGAGAAGGATGATAACCCGTTGCAACAAGGGCTGCGATATGGGCTATATCAACCATAAGATACGCACCGACCATATCGGCTATCTCTCTGAATTTTTTAAAGTCAATGATTTTTGAATAGTTGCTTGCACCGGCAATAATGAGTTTGGGCTTATTTTCAAGCGCTTTATTTTTAACATCCTCATAATCTATTTCACCGTTATCATTAACACCGTAGCTTACAACATTAAAATAAAGTCCCGAAAAATTAACGGGCGAGCCGTGCGTAAGGTGTCCGCCGTTTGATAAATCCATACCCATAATGGTATCTCCGGGTTTAAGCGCGTATAAAAACACTGCCATATTAGCCTGGGCACCGCTGTGGGGCTGAACATTGGCATGCTCCACACCAAAGAGTTTTTTACACCTTTCAACCGCAAGCTCCTCGATTTTATCCACATTCTCACAGCCGTTATAAAATCTTTTATAGGGCTTTCCTTCTGCGTATTTATTGGTTAAAACGCTTCCCTGCGCCGCCATAACGGCTTCGGATGTAAAGTTTTCGCTTGCAATAAGCTCAATTGTATTCTGCTGGCGCTCAAGTTCTTTTTTTATAAGCTCCGCAACCTCAAAATCAGTATTTTTAATTATATTTAATTCCATTTTCAACTCCTTTTCCCTCGGGAACTATTTTACCTTAAAAATTTTTGTTATACAATATTTTTACTATAGAAGGATTGACAACAATGAAGAAGAAAAATATCAGAAATATAGCTATTATTGCCCACGTTGACCATGGCAAAACAACTCTTGTGGATTGCATGCTGCAGCAGACAGGTGTCTTTAAAGACCATCAGGAAGCGGGCGAAAGAGTACTGGACAGTAACGACATTGAGCGCGAGCGCGGTATTACGATACTTTCAAAAAACATCTCGGTAAACTACAAAGGCGTTAAAATTAACGTCGTCGATACCCCGGGTCACGCAGACTTTGGCGGCGAAGTGGAGCGTGTTCTGGGTATGGTTGACGGCGCGCTTTTAATCGTTGACGCACAGGAAGGACCTATGCCGCAGACACGCTTTGTACTTTCCAAGGCGCTTGAACTCGGCATAAAAATTATTGTGGTTATCAATAAAATCGACAAACAGGGCGCCGACCCCGACAGTACTCTGGATAAGGTTTTTGACCTTTTCACGGAGCTTACGGACAGAGAAGATTTAATCGACTTCCCGATAATTTATGCAAGTTCGCTGCACAAATTTGCAAAAAAAGAATTAACTGACGAAGAAAAAGACATAACACCGCTTCTGGACTGCATTTTAGAAAATATCCAGCCGCCTGTTGCGGATAATGACCTTACTTTGCAGTTTCAGGTCACAACACTTGATTATAACGACTATGTCGGCAGAATCGCAATCGGCAGAATTAAAAACGGCATTCTGCACTCGGGCGAACAGGTGACACTTATAAAAGCCGACGGCACAATGCAAAAGGGCAAAATCGTAAAACTTTTCGGATTTAAAGACCTTGGCAGAGTGGAAATTAATGAAGCAGAATCAGGAGATATCGTAGGTATAGCAGGATTTTCGGATATTCAAATAGGCGAAACAATCTCCAGCCTTACAAATCCCGTTGCACTGCCGCTTATAAAAATTGACGAACCTACACTGCAGATGAACTTTTCCATAAATACTTCACCTTTTGCGGGTCAGGAAGGCAAATTTGTCACAAGCAGACAGTTGAGAAAAAGACTTTACTATGAGCTTGAAAAAAATGTTTCACTCCGTGTTGAAGATACTGACTCTACCGATGTTTTCAGGGTATCAGGCAGGGGCGAGCTGCACCTCGGTATTTTAATTGAAACCATGAGGCGCGAAGGTTATGAGTTTGCAGTATCAAAACCCGAAGTAATCTTTAAAAAAGTCGACGGACAGACGCTTGAACCTTATGAAAACCTTATAATCGACGTACCGCAAGAGTTTGCAGGTTCAGTCATTGAAAAACTCGCCGCAAGAAAAGCGCAGATGCAAAATATGGAAACAGGCGAAAAGCGCACCAACATTGACTTTTTAATACCCGCAAGAGGGTTAATCGGCTTTCGTTCGGATTTTGTAAGAATCACAAAGGGCGAGGGCATTATGTATCATACATTCTCCCACTACGGAGAATACGCAGGCGACATAGCGCGCCAGAGAACAGGCTCGCTCATTGCCTTTGAAGACGGGGAAGCCATCCCCTACGCGCTTCACCAGTTTGAAGACCGCGGTGTATTCTTTGTAACACCCAAAACAAAAGTTTACAGAGGCATGATAGTAGGCGAGTGCAACCGTCCGCAGGATTTAGCCATAAACATATGCAAAACCAAAAAACTCACGAACATGCGCTCCGCTACGGCAGATGTCATGGTAACTCTTCAGGCGCCAAAGATTATGTGTCTTGAGGACTGCCTTGAATACATAGGTGAAGATGAACTTGTTGAAGTCACTCCTCAAAATGTCAGAATGAGAAAAGCGAATTTAAACTTTAAAAAATAAGCAAAACCCCCGTTTTGCGGGGGTTTTAAATTGGGGAAAAGGAGGAATTACTTCTGTCCTGCCGTTTGTCGTTTTTCACTCAGATTAGGCTTTTTTCGCCTGTGCAATCAAAGATTGCTGCGCTTACTTCGCTTACGCTGCGTTCGCAACGGCGATTATCGACAGTTGCAAAACGCCAAACTCACCGTTTGTCGTTTTTCACTCAGATTAGGCTTTTACCAGGCCCTCTTTTATGGCTTTGACTGCCGCCTGAACCCTGTCATCCACACAGAGTTTTTGTAAAATCGAACAAACATGTGCTTTTGCCGTGTGGACGCTTACGATAAGTTCTTTTGCAATTTCGGTATTTGACCTGCCCTGTACAAGAAGCCTTAATACTTCCTGTTCTCTTTCGGTCAGGTGCCCTTTCGGATCCGGATTAGTGTTTTTTGACAGAAAACGGGCATTTTCCGGGCGCGGAAAAAGTTTAAGCGCCATTTTTGCAACCGTCGGATCAATCCAGCATGCACCGTTTGCGGCACATTTTATAACATCCGACAATGCCTGCGGGTCAATGTCCTTAAGGCAGTAAGCCGTAGCACCCGAACCAAAGGAGGCAAGCACCTCTTCTTCTCTGTCATGAGAAGTCAGAATAACCACCTGTGTTTCGGGAGAAATCTCCTTTATTTTCATTGTTGCTTCAAGTCCGTTCATATGCGGCAGACCCAAATCCATAAGCACAACGTCGGGACGCTCTTTTTTAATGATTTCTATACCCTCTTCAGCGCTCTCCGCTTCGGCAATTACATTTATGTTTTCAATTTGATTAAGAGCATATCTTAAGCCTACGCGCGTAAGTTTGTAGTCCTCGACTATTACCACCCTTACCTCATCCGTTGAAAAATAAGTACTTGATTGTACCGCCATAATTCTTTACCCTTTCTTTTTAATATCCTGTCTAACCTTTTGAACAAATACTAAAACGAGGTTTTGATTTTAGATATTGCCTGCACGGGTATACTTTTAAAAACGCTTTATCCGATTGGCGGCAGTCATTTTGTATTTGTGGTATAATTTTTTGCATGAACGGCTTAATTTCAATAGGTAAAATAATAAACTTTCACGGCATAGCAGGCGAAGCCAGAGTAGGCTACAGCAGCGCGGCAAGGCTTGAAGGCGCAAAAAAAGTAAAAGTAAAAGGCAGAGAACTTACAATAGAAAAACTCCGTTTTCACAAAAACTTCGCCATTGTAAAGTTTGCGGAAATATCAGACATTAACGAACTTTTAAACTACAAGGGGCAGAGTATATACCTTGAAAAAGAAAAAGTCAAAGAAACCCTTGAGGAAGAAGAATACCTTATAGACGACCTTGTGGGGCTTAATGTTTTTGACGATAAAGACGATTTTATAGGCACGGTGGAGTCTGTTGCAAAAAGTGCAGGCAACGATATTCTCTCCATAAAACCGCAGGATGAGCGCTACGGCAATGTTTTAATTCCGTTTGCGGCAGAACTTGTACCCGTTGTGGATATCAAGGCAAAAAAAATCATAATAAAACCCATAAAAGGACTTCTGCCGTGGGACTAAGGTTTGACGTGCTTACTCTTTTCCCTGAAATGATTGAAGGTTACTGCTCTTTGGCACTTCTGGGCAGAGGGGTGAAAAACGGAATAATCGAGGTACACACGACAAATCCGCGCGATTTTACACATGATAAACACAGAAGAGTGGATGACACTCCCTACGGCGGCTCTGCAGGTATGGTAATGATGGCGCCGCCTGTGTTTGAAGCGTATGAAAGTATTGAAAAACTCCCCGATAATGAGTTTATTATGCTTACACCCCAGGGCGAGCCTTACAGCCAGAAAATAAGCAAAGAACTTGCGCAAAAAAAACAGATAATTCTGCTTTGCGGCAGATACGAGGGTTTTGATGAAAGAATCCGCCTCGGTCTTAAACCAAGAGAAATTTCTCTGGGGGATTATGTGCTGACAGGCGGAGAACTTGGCGCGCTGTGCATTATAGACAGTGTTTCAAGGCATTTGCACGGATTTTTGGGCAAAGATGAATCCGCCGTTGACGACAGTTTTTCCGAAGGACTGAAAGGATTGCTTGAGCACCCCCAATACACCCGTCCGCGCGAATACCGCGGGCTCAAAGTACCTGAAGTACTTTTAAACGGCAACCACGGAGAAATAGAAAAATACCGCCTCAGTGAGCGTATCAAACGCACCAAAGAGCGCCGGGGCGACCTGTGGGAGAAAATAGGGAAAAATTTTGAAAACATATAGTTAAAAACACTATCCGCTCTTTTCAGGAAAGCTTAAGCAGTCCTACGGATTCCCTGAGTTCGCATCTTGTTTTTTCAAGAACATAATGCTCACAGCTGCACCCGGGTGTATTTAAAATTGCACTGAGAGAATTTTCAAGGTATTCAAGCATATTTAAAGTATTATATAGCCTTTGTTTAACATCGTCGTTATTCATTTTATCTTCCCTTTGCTCGTGTGACGGGTTGAATATTTTGCCAGTATAGCGAACAATTTAAAAATGGACAAGGAATATTTACAAAAATTTGCAAAACATGTAAAGAGTTTGAGAAAAGCAAAGAAACTGACTCAGGATGATTTTGACAGCCCGAGAATTTCCCGTTCCATGTACAGCCACGTTGAACTTGCAACATCAGACATTACTCTTTCCAAAGTAAAAGCAATTGCCGACAGGCTCGGTGTCCATCCTAAAGATTTACTTGATTTTGATTAACTTTTCCCTTGCCAATGGTTATTTTTATGCGAAAATAACCATATAGTGGTAATTTAATTTAGAAAAGGAAAAAAATATGCCAAGAAAGACACCTTTGGATAAAATCAGAAACATTGGTATCGCAGCGCACATTGACGCAGGTAAAACTACAACTACCGAACGTATCCTGTTCTACACCGGTAAAACTCACAAAATCGGCGAAGTTCACGACGGCGCGGCTGTTACCGACTTTATGGAACAAGAAAGAGAACGCGGTATTACAATTCAATCCGCTGCCGTTACTTCATACTGGAAAGGTCATCAGGTAAACATAATAGACACACCCGGACACGTTGACTTTACAATCGAAGTTGAACGTTCACTCCGTGTACTTGACGGTGTTGTTGCGGTTTTCTGTGCAGTCGGCGGTGTTCAGTCACAATCGGAAACAGTATGGCGTCAGGCTAACCGTTACGAAGTTCCCCGTATGGTTTTTGTTAACAAAATGGACAGAACGGGTGCAAACTTCTATCGCGTAGTTGACCAGATTAAAAACAGATTAGGCGGAAACGCTCACCCCATAAGACTTCCCATCGGTGCGGAAGACCAGTTCAAAGGTCTTGTTGACCTGCTTGAAATGAAAGCTTACATCTACACTAACGACTTGGGTACAGATATTAAAGAAGAAGAAGTACCTGCCGATATGATGGAAGATGCTAAAAAATACAGAGAAGCGCTTGTTGAAGCAATCGCCGAAGTTGATGACGATTTAATGGAAAAATACCTGGAAGGCCAGGAACTTTCAATTGATGAATTGAAAAAAGGCTTAAGAAAAGGTGTTTGCGACAACAAAATCGTTCCCGTTACCTGCGGCACGGCATTTAAAAACAAAGGTGTACAATTACTCCTTGACTCTATTGTTGAACTTATGCCTTCTCCCGTTGACGTTAAAGCAATCGAAGGCGAACTTGAAGACGGAACAAAGGTAGAGCGCCATTCATCAGATGATGAACCTTTTGCGGCTCTGGCTTTCAAAGTTATGACAGACCCCTATGTAGGACGTCTGACATTTATGAGGGTCTACTCGGGTAAACTCACTTCGGGTTCTTATGTATTAAACGCTACTAACGGCAAAAAAGAACGTATCTCAAGACTTGTACAAATGCAAGCTGACCAGAGAAACGAAATTTCCGAAGTATACGCAGGCGATATCTGTGCTGCAGTAGGCTTAAAAGATACTACAACAGGTGATACACTGTGCGATGAAAAAGCGCCTATCATCTTAGAAAAAATGACATTCCCGACGCCCGTTATCTCGGTTGCAATCGAACCTAAAACAAAAGCAGACCAGGATAAAATGGGTATCGCCCTTCAAAAACTTGCGGAAGAAGATCCTTCATTCCAGGTTAAAACCGACAATGAAACAGGGCAGACAATCATCTCGGGTATGGGTGAACTTCACCTCGACATTATCGTTGACCGTTTGATGAGAGAATTTAAGGTTGACGCAAATGTCGGCAAACCCCAGGTTGCATACCGCGAAACCATCCGCGGAACTGCAGATCAGGATTCTAAATTCATCCGTCAATCAGGCGGACGCGGTCAATACGGCCACGTTAAAGTTAAAATTGAACCCGCAGAAGAAAACGCAGGATTTGTATTTGAAAACAAAATCGTCGGCGGTGCTATTCCTAAAGAATACATTGAACCGGCAAGAAAAGGTATGGAAGAAGCCCTTGAAGGCGGTATCATTGCAGGCTTCCCCGTTATTGATGTCAAGGTTACACTATACGATGGTACTTATCATGATGTCGACTCATCTGAAATGGCGTTTAAAATCGCAGGTTCTATGGCAATGAAAGACGGTATCAAAAAAGCCCGTCCGTGCATTCTTGAACCTATGATGAAAGTTGAAATCGAAGTTCCCGAAGAAAATACGGGCGACATTATCGGCGATATTTCATCCCGCAGAGGCCGTGTCGAAGGTATGGAAATGATTGAAGGAACGGGTATTCAAAAAGTCCGTGCAATCGTTCCTCTGGCTGAAATGTTCGGATACGCAACAGACATCCGTTCAAAAACCCAGGGCCGCGGTACATTCTCAATGGAATTCTGCAAATACGAACAGGTTCCGGCAAACGTTGAGGCTGAAATTATTTCAAAATCAGGCGTAAGCGCGTAGGAACCAAGAGCCAAAATATAATTAAGGCGGGGCAAAACCCCGCCTTAATTATTAAAATACAGTTTTTTAAGATTAAAACTTATAGTCCCTGCCGCCCTGTTCGATTTTTTTGAGGTTTTCAATCACGGCGGTTTTTATTTTTTCATTTTGAATTGTCTCTATTTCTTTTCTGATAAGTTTTTCGCCAATTTCCTTTGTTTCATCGGAAGCGTAATCTTCAAGATATTCTTTAAGTGTCATAATGGCGTTCGGCTCGCAAAAATTATGTATCTGCTGACTTTTGCAGATTTCCATAAATCTCTCGCCCGTTCTGCCTTCCCTGTAGCAGGATGTGCAGAAGCTGGGCAGATAGCCTAATTCCATAAGCCACTTTATAACTTCATCCAGAGGGCGTCTGTCCGATACATCAAACTGGGCGGAATCCTCGCTGTCAGGCATTGGTTTAAAATATCCGCCTACACTTGTTTTAGACCCGCCTGAAATCTGGGAAACGCCAAGATTCAAAAGTCTTTCTCTGCATTCTTTTGACTCTCTTGTTGAAATTATCATACCGGCATAAGGAGCAGCAATTCTTATGCAGGCGACAATTTTGGCAAATGTGTCATCATCTATGCCGTTATCAAATGCATCAGGGTCAATATCGTCGGCATGTTTAATTCTTGGAACGCTTATGGCATGAGGACCCACGCCAAATGCAGCCTCCAGGTGTTCGGCATGCATTAAAAGCGCCGCAAACTCATAACGGTAAAGTTCAAGCCCGAATAAAACTCCGAGGCTCACATCATCAATGCCCGCCTCCATTGCCCTGTCCATTGCCTCGGTGTGATAAGCATAGTTGTGCTTAGGGCCGCTCGGGTGCAGTTTTTCATAAGATTCTTTGTTATATGTTTCCTGAAAAAGAATATATGTACCTATCCCTGCGTCATGCAGTTTTTTATAGTTCTCAACGGTAGTTGCCGCGATATTTACATTTACACGGCGTATTGAGCCGTTTTTATGCTTAACGTCATAAATTGTTTTAATCGATTCCAAAATGTATTCAATCGGGTTGTTAACAGGGTCTTCGCCGGCTTCAATCGCAAGACGCTTGTGCCCCATATCCTGAAGCGCGCTAACCTCCTGCCTTATCTCGTCCTGTGTGAGTTTTTTTCTCGGTATATGTTTGTTTTTAAGATGATAAGGACAGTAAACGCAGCCGTTTACACAGTAGTTTGAAAGATAAAGCGGAGCAAAAAGTACAATTCTGTTTCCGTAATAATCCTGTTTTATCTCGCGTGCAAGAGCATAGATTTCCTCCACCTTCTCGGGTATGTCGCAATCAAGCAGCAGCGCAGCTTCCCTGTGCGTTAAACCTTTTTTAAGGCGGGCCTTGTTCAGGATTTTATCAATTACTTCTAAATTATTTTTATTTTCCTCGGCATATTTAAGAGTATCAAGCACCTCTTCATGGCAGATAAACTCTTCCGCTTTGTGTGACTTTGGATTATACATATTACTACCTCTCTTACAGGTAATATTATATCACTTAATAACAAAGGCAGCACAAGAAATTATCTTATTCTCCAACTGTAATTTATATAAGCAGGATAGGCATAGTTATTGTAACGTCCCGTATAAACAGGCACCCTGCAGCAAACACAGCCGGGTCTGTGATGGTGATAAGGTCTGTATCTATAGTAGTGCGGGTGATTATAGGGTCTTGATATTGCATTAGCCGCAACCGCGCCGATTGCAATACCTGCCGCAACACCTGCAGCAATTGAGCCCGTGTTATTGCATTTAGCCATAGCAGGCGCAGATAATAATAAAAATCCAAAAAGTAAAAATGCCGAAATAATTCTTTTCATGTTTTAATCCCTTACTTCCTGTATGTATAACGAAAGACCCGCCAAAAATGTTCACAAAAAAACGGCGCGCACTAAGCACGCCGTTTGAAAGTTATTTAAAGCAAACTAACCGCAGGAGCAAGAGCAGCAGCATTGAGCTTTGCTTTGTCCCTTGAATGCTTTAAGACCCATATATCTTGCACTTGAACCGAGTTCCTGTTCAATTCTGATTAATTGATTGTATTTTGCAATACGGTCAGAACGGCTTGCGGAACCTGTTTTGATTTGTCCGCAGTTAAGAGCAACTGCAAGGTCGGCGATGAATGTATCTTCGGTTTCGCCTGATCTGTGAGAAGCAATTGCGCTGTAGCCGGCTTCATGAGCCATGTTAATTGCATTTAAAGTTTCGGTTAAAGTACCGATTTGGTTAACTTTAATAAGGATTGAATTTGCAACTTCGCGTTTGATACCTTGTTCAAGTAATTTTACGTTTGTTACAAAAAGGTCATCGCCTACTAACTGGCATTTTCCGCCGATTCTGTCGGTAAGCATTTTCCAGCCTTCCCAATCTTCTTCAGCCATGCCGTCTTCAATAGAGATAATCGGGTATTTGTTTACCCAGCCTTCAAGGAAATCAACCATTTCTTCGCGGCTTAAAGTTTTGCCTTCGCCTGCTAAAACATATTTTCCGTCTTCGTAAAATTCAGATGAAGCGACGTCTAAGCAGATTTTAACCTGTTCTGTTGTATAGCCTGCTTTTTTAATAGCTTCAAGAATAACTTCAATACCTTCTTCGTTTGATTGAAGGTTGGGAGCAAAACCGCCTTCATCACCTACCGAGGTTGCAAGTCCTTTGTCATGAAGAACTTTTTTAAGGTTGTGGAATACTTCCGCACCCATTCTGATAGCTTCCTGGAAGTTAACAGCGCCTACGGGAGCAATCATAAATTCCTGGAAGTCAATGTTATTGTCAGCGTGTGCTCCGCCGTTAATTATGTTCATCATAGGTGTGGGAAGAACAGTTGCGTTAATACCGCCCAGGTATCTGTAAAGGGGCATTTCATAAGCTAAAGAAGCAGCTTTTGCAACAGCCAGAGAAACGCCTAAAATAGCGTTTGCACCTAAGTTAGATTTATTTTCCGTTCCGTCTAATTCAAGCATCAGGGCATCAATTTCCTGCTGGTTGGAAGCGTCTTCACCGATTAACTCGGGAGCGATTTTGGAATTTACGTTATCAACCGCCTGCATAACGCCTTTACCGAGGTACATTGACTTATCGCCGTCTCTTAATTCAAGCGCTTCGTTAATACCTGTGGAAGCACCTGAAGGAACGGCAGCGCGTCCTACAACACCGCATGATAAAGTTACATCAACTTCAACAGTCGGGTTACCTCTTGAATCAAGGATTTGTCTTGCTTTTACATCTTCAATAAATGTTGACATATTGTAATACCTTTCATTTTTAAGTATCCTCGGTTTCAATTATCGCACATCAAAAAAGGTATGCAATACACTTTTTAACAATCTTTATACAGATATAAAGATTGTATTAACAAAACGGGTTTTTGATTTTTTTTGGATTATACTTTAGAAAAAGTTAATCAGGAGAATTCAAATGCAAGCAGTTTTAAATTCTACAAGAACAATTGTTGAAGATAAAGAAACCAAACTTGATACATTGCTTAAAATGCTTATTGACGCCGACCAAAAAACAAAAAGCGAGATTGAAAACCGCATTGTTAATATGGGTGAAGGCATTGCAAACCTGCTTGTAGACAGACTTCAAAAAGTTAAAGGCCCTCAAAGAGGCGTTATTGCAATGAGCCTTATAAGACTCGGCGAATGTTCAATCGCTCCTCTTAAAAGACTGGCTCTTGAATCGCGCGAATTTCAGTGGATTGCAAACTACCTGATTTCTGAAATTTAGTAGGCTTTCAGCTTAGTTAAGATAATTGAAATAGTCCTTTCAGATAACCTTTTATGGTAATGAAGATATGGTTTATAAAATGCATAATTCAAGAAAAATGAGTTATGCATTTTTTTCTGTTCAAAACAAACACATCTTTCAATAAAAGGAGGAAAAATGACTATTAAAAAATTTGTACTCTGCGCAACCGCTGCATCGGTTTTTGCCTTAACGGTGCCGGTAAGCTTTGCAGCATGCCCTCTTAACAATGACTGCGGCTGCCCTGACTCTGCCGTTCAAAAGGTAACACCCGAAACAGCCGTTTGCAAAAAGTGTAATCAAGACCCATGTAAATGCAAAAAACAAAAGAAGAAAAAACACAGAAAATGCGACCCCTGTGAAACCGGCGCTGCCGCTCCCGCACCCGATTGCGGATGTGACATGCCCAAAAACGACTGCGGCTGCGACACAGGTGCTGCAGCTCCTACCTGCGTACAATCACCCCAGCCTAAAGCACAGGTGTATGCATACCCTAATTCTATCTACTCAAACGCTAACGCTGCGGTTGTGGGCGAAAGCACAAATGCTGCGGTCATTAACGACAACATGCTAGAAGCCTATAACGGCGTACGTGTTGATGATTCATGCCCGACAGGCTGTGCCGCACCGATAATTCAGGACTTGCCCAAAACAGACTGCTGCCCTGCTCCCAATGTATCATCACCGACATGTATGGAAGCAAAAAAGATAATTAAAGAAGAAATACCTAACCATATAACAGGCATGGCAGCACCTGCAGGTGATCAAATGTATCCCGATGTTCCCGACAACTACTGGGCAAGCGCGGATATTAACCGCTTAACAGAGCAATGTATAGTTGTAGGCTATCCCGACAGATTCTTCAAACCCAACAAAAACGTTTCAAGAGCCGAGATGGCTACAATGGTCGTAAAAGGCTACAACCTTGAAGACCAGTGCTTGACAGAGGCGGGTAATTTCCCCGATGTACCCAAATCCCACTGGGCTTACGAAGCCATTAACAAAGGTGTCGGCGCCGATATGATTGAAGGCTATGATAACGGCTTATTCAAACCCAACGGCAATATCACAAGAACGGAAGCCCTTGCTATTCTTTCAAAAGGTATCAACTGCCCCATGGATCAGTGCAAAGCGGATGAAATCCTCTCTAAATACACTGACGGCTGCGATGTCCCCAACTGGGCAAGAGAATGCGTAGCAAAAGCAATAGACAACGGCGCACTTAAAGATGAATCAAGTTCAAAAATCCGTCCCAACCAGAAAGCCACAAGAGCGGAAATCAGCTCTATGCTTCAATCGGTACGCGTAGCAGGCGGATATGACAATGAAGTCAAAACGGCATGTGCACCTTGTGAAAAAACCGAAAAAACATTCATTGAAAAAGAACAATGCGTGAAAATCCCCACCCTTGAACTTTCGATGAACGATATTATTAACGCTAAAAACGCAAACGTGGGCGAACAGTTTGCCGCAACAACATTAAATGAAGTTACAATAAACGGAACAACCTTCCCCTGCGGCTCTACCGTAAGAGGTAAAGTAACCGAAGTTGTACGTCCTTCAAAATGCAACTCGGGCGCTTTAAAACTTTCATTTAATGAAATTTCATACGGCAAATGCAAAGAAAATCTGCCCAAACAGGTTCACACGGCAATGGTTCAAAAACAAAAAGATGTTAACTTTATCGTCCGTGCAATCCAGTTCCCGTTCACAGCAGTCGGTACAATTTTAGGTACGGCAGGCAGAACGGTGGGCGGTGCCGCAATCGGCGTTGCTAACGCAACGGAAGCACTGTTTGACCAGGCAGGTGTAGGTACCGGAGAACTCTTCTCGGGTAAATTCAGAGCAGCGGGCAGAAGCTATCAGGACGGCTTAAAAACTGCTTTCAAAGCCCCTGTTGACCTCACAAGAACAGCCCTTGCAGGTACCTTGGGAACTCTGCAAACATCCGCAGATGAACTCACATACCTCGTTGACCCCAACGGTATGGCCATTTCAAGAGTTAACCCCAAAGAAAAAGTAACCATCGCCTTCGGCGAATAAAACAAAACAGGGTGAAATCTTGAGTTTTCGATGAGAAAACGAAAGATGAAACCA
>DVFS01000064.1 GCA_018713115.1 Candidatus Galligastranaerophilus faecipullorum | reverse complement strand
ATCTTCTTCTGTTTCCAAAAACTCACAAACCTGTTTTTGAGCGGACAGGTATTTTTTTACTCTGTAATATTGCTCAATTTCTCTGCTTATCATTTTAAACGGGATGCAATTAAAATCAAAAATTTCGATCAACTCATGAGCCGATCTTCTTGTTGCAACAACAAGAAGATCAAATGAACTTTTATGGGCCGGTAAATCTCGCAGTCCGATTATTTTTAAGCCGTCTTGGGTTCCTTGTTTGTATGCATCTGCAAAAAAGAGAATCTTTATATCCGGCCTGCTTTTCTCAATGTATTCTTTTATGCCTGAGCCGGCATTTCCTGCCCCGTAAATGGCAATTTTTGCATTTTTGTTTATTTGATTTACAAAATTTTCCAACATCCTTTTCTCCTCAAGTCTAAAGTTTAACATAATTCGTTCTTTTATTCCATAAAATATTAGTATATAATACTCAAAGCGCATATATTCTAGAGTGGAAACAACGAAATGAAATTACATAATTTTGTCAGATTTGTTAAATCTATAAAAAATATTAGTGAAATACTTCTCCCGTCAAGAGTCCAGGACTTTTTGACCAGAGCTTTGGGCGCAGAAACATTTTTGTCTCAGGTTGAATTTCATCTTGTTGATCACTGCAATTTGAACTGTGCACATTGTGATCATTTTACACCATTGTCAAAACCCTGTTTTATTCCCGTTGAAGATATTTTATCCGACTTTAAGAAACTTAAAAGGATTTTTGACAACGTAGGAAAGATTTATATTCTTGGCGGCGAACCCTTGCTGCATCCTCAACTTTTGGAGCTTTTTTCTCCTTTAAGGGAAATTTATCCGAAGAGCGAGTTAATTATCATAACAAACGGGATTCTTCTGGAAAAAATGGGCAAAGATTTTTGGAATGCACTTAAGGAATATAAAATATCTCTGAGTATGACAAAGTATCCCATAAAAGTCGATTACGAAAAATATATTGAAAAATGCGGCTCTATGGGGATAAAATCATACTTTTTTGCTTCAGAGAGATTTTGTATGCAAAAAATGGATTTGGATTACAAAGGCAATCAGGACAAGAAAAAAGCCTTTGAGCGATGCTGGAGAAAAAGATGTCATTTCTTGAGAGATTCAAAGCTCTATATCTGCACCCCGATTCCGAATATCAGATTTTTAAATGAATATTTCGGTATAAATTTTTCTGTCGGTAAGAAAGATTTTATTAATTTGGACAAAGAAAAAAGCGCCGCAAGAATAAACAGGCTTTTTAATCGCCCCGTCGAATTCTGCAAATATTGCTCAGATTCTGAGACGGAATTTGAGGATTACAGAGTTTCAAAAAAAGAAATTACTGAATGGGTAAGAGAAGAATCACTCAAGGATATATTTTAATGTATCAAAATCCAATTCAACCGGATTGTTTTTTAACCTTTGGATGTTTACGGATTTAGCCAATTCATCTATGTTTTTAATTCCGAGTTTTTTTAAATCCTGTTCAAGTCCGATGGATTGAAACAGATTGTCAAACCATTTTTGAGGGCTGTCTGTTTTTAAAATTTCTTTTATTTCTTTGAGTGTTTCTTTTACATAGTTTTCGCCTCTGGGGTCAATGACTTTTTTTGCTTCTTCATTTATTTGCATAAGCTTTGATATACTCAAAGAAACGGCATGCCCGTGAGGAATGCCGTAATCTGTAGTAATTTGATAAGAAAGTGCATGTGCAGCCGTGGTTTTTGAAATATTTATTGCCCGGCCGGACAAAAATGCAGCAAGAGCCATATTTTGCGCAGGCTCGGCTTTATCCGTAGTTACAAATTCTTCCATATAGTCCCTGCACAATTCCATTGCCCGCTTTGCATACTCCTTGCTTTCTTTTGTGGAGTTTACAGACCAGTAAGATTCTATTGCCTGACACAGGGCATCAGCAGCACAACAGGCTTTTGTATATTTCGGGGTATCTTTCAAAAAACTGCTTTCTAAGATTACATAGTCGGGCACAATATCTCTGTGCTCAAAAGAGTATTTTTTGCCGTTTACATAAACAACCGCAAATTTTGTTGCTTCTGCACCCGTTCCTGCTGTAGTCGGTATGGCAATAAAGGGTGTTTTTTGTGCTGCCGAAAATTGACACTTGTTTTTAAGAGCATCTTGAGGAGTAATTTGGTTGTCATAGCAGTATCTGAAGAGTTTTGCAAAATCAAGCACGCTTCCCCCTCCAACTGCAACTATAACATCAAAACCCTTGAGCTTTTTCAGAGCTTCTTGCGCTTCTTCCGCTTTTGGATTTATTGAAAAGTTGTTGTATGTTTGAAATTTTATACCCCTCAGCTGTTTTTCAATTTGCCTTTTTATTTTTTCATACGAAGATTTTCCCGTAAACACAAGAACACTCTTTGCTTTTTTTTGTTCTAATATTGTTTTTAATTTTGAAAGAGAGCCTGTATCCGTAAAAGCAATGTTTTCTTCAAGAAAATACATAAAAGCTTTTTTGTTTTCCTGCGGCTTTTCTTTGGGACGCCCGAGGTCTTTTCTTGCACCGCATTTTACCTTGATTTCCAAAAGAGCTGTACATTGAGCTTCTTTTAGCTTTTTCAATGCATTTTTCAATTCTTTCCGGCTTTTGACCGAAAAAACTTTTTCATATCCGCATGATTTTGCAAGATTCTTAAAATCTAATTGATTAGCGCTTGTCGGCTGGCCTCCGACCGAATCATGGGCTTCGTTATTAAAGACAATGTGTTTAAAGTTTTTTAAGCCTGTTTGACTGATAACGGGCAAAGCCCCCATGTGCATAATAAAAGCACCGTCTCCGTCAAAGCAATAAACGTTCCTGTTTTGTTTTTCAATAGCTATAGCGAGTGCTACAGAGCTTGCATGCCCCATAGAACCTACTGTTAAAAAATCTTTGTTATGAAGCTGTTTTTTTTCTTCCCTATATTCATACAGTTCTCTTGAAATTTGCCCCGTTGTAGAGACAATGATATCGTTTTCTTCAAGACTTTGCGCAGCAATCTTTATTGCATCTTCTCTTTTTAATTTATACCTGTTGTCTTTTATGTTTTCTGATTTATATTTTTCAAATGTATCTTTTTTGATTATCAGGGCATAGGGTCTTTTATTTTCCTTTATGAATTTAAAAGCTTTTTCAATTACTTTTTCAGCCTCCGGCCGGTCTTTTGGCAATATATCATAATCAATTGAAACGGCTTCCAGAATTTTATCGGTAACTTTTCCCTGTTTTATATGCTGGGGTTCATCTTTCACACCGGGTTCGCCTCTCCAGCCGATAAGCATAAGCAGCGGGATTTTGTAAACTTCTTCATCAGTTAAAGACAAAAGCGGATTAATGCAGTTTCCGAGCCCGGAGTTTTGCATATAAACAAGAGCCGGTTTCTCCGTAGCAAGGTAATGCCCCGCCGCCATGGCTATTGCATTTCCCTCGTTAGCGGATATTATGTGCCTTTCCCGGGGCACATTGTCAGCAATGTAAGCGCAAAAGTCTTTTAGCAGACTGTCAGGCACCCCGCAGAAAAAATCCGTTCCGTTTTTTGTTAATGTTTCATAGAAATCTTTTACGTTAATCATTTTGCACCCGGTATAAGAGTAAGAATATCTTTTATTTTCATACAATATTCATCAGAAGCTTTTTGACAGCTGTGTGTTTCAAGAATTGATTTTGCCGCATTGACCATTGCGGGATAGGCCGCTCTCAAAAGGTGATTTGCATATATAACCATATTTATACCGTTTTTCGCAAGCTCTTCTTCAGTTACTTGTGAATAAGAAGACGGAACAACAACAAGAGGTTTTCGGTTTTCCAGTTTGTTATACTCTTGTGCAAATGCTTTTATTTCATTAAACGCTTTTGAACAGGAGTGAATCATAATTCCATCAGCACCTGCTTCAAGGTATGCTTTTGCCCTCTCTATGGCATCATCCAGCCCTTTTCCCAGAATAAAGCTTTCTATGCGGGCAATAATCATAAACTGCTCGGTTATTTGCGCCAGTTTTCCGGCTCTGATTTTTTGTGAAAAAACTTCTTTATTTTCCTGCTCCTGTTCGACTTCGGTTCCGAAAAGTGAATTTTTTTTCAGACCGGTTTTATCCTCGATAATTATTGCGGAAACTCCAAGTCTTTCAAGAGATTTCACGGTAAAGATAAAGTGTTCCTGCGGACCTCCGTTGTCTCCGTCATAAATGATTGATTTCGTTGTTACATCCAAAATGTCATTAATCGTATCCAGTCTGGATGTTGTATCGAGATAGCCTATATCGGGCTTTGCTTTTGCTGTCGATTGTGTTAGAGAAGAAATCCAGATACCGTCAAATTCATATTTTTTGTTGTCTTTAACAACGCTTGTGTTTTCAACAATAAGACCGCTCAAGCCGTTATGAGCTTCGCAGATTTTTACTATATCTTTACTGGCGAGGAGTCTTCTCAATCTTGAGCACCTGATTTCTGGGGTTATACCGATTTCTCTCAGAACTTTGTTAAGTTGCGTAGAGGATATTCCTTTTGTATAGGGAATATCAATAACTTTTCCGCCCCACTCTTTCATAGCTTCAATGACTCTTTGGCGGGTTTGCGCCTGAATGCCTTCTTTCCAGTCGTCGCCATGCAAAACATAATCAGGCTTTAGTTTTTTCAGGTTGGGGACATAGTCCAATGTTTCTTGCGGGATTACTTGTGTTACCCCTTTTACATTTTCTATCACAATTTTTCTTTGTTCGTAAGTCATATAAGGGAGTCTTTTGTAGCTTGCTACCGCTTTGTCCGTCAGAAGACCGACTATAATTTCGCCTGCTTCTCCTGCAATTTTTCTTGCTTCTTTAATAATATTCAGATGTCCCGGATGAAGCAAATCAGCACTCATTCCTATGTAAACTTTTTTCATATTTTCTATCCTGTCTCGTCAGTGTTTTTCTGTTTTTAATTATATCAATAATTTTTTAATTTAAAAATTATTGATATCGGGGGCAGGGATGTCTTGAACATTATCCGTTGAGTCATTGTCATAAAGATAAAAGCGCCCTGCACCGACAAGTCTGTGAAACTCAATCCGCTCTTTTATATATACTGCTTCATTTTTTAAAATCGCAGCAATTGACAAATAAACTCTTTCTCTGTCGCATACGGGTTTTGGCTCATGCTCTATGCGCTTTTTCTTAAAAGAAAATTATTTTAAAAAAGGGTCAACTAAAAAACAAGTACTTATTCCCAAAAACTTTAATCCTGCTCTCCTTTTTACAACAGGAGATATGCATTCGCCGTAAAAAAAATCTTCCCGATAATCTGTGGATAAAAATTTTTTATTGCATATAAAATTTTATGGAGTATACCGAATTACTTTCTGTTTTTTCTTTCCTGAATTTCCGCAACTCTTTTTTGTATATCTTCAGCCATGTTAATCTGAAGCTGTTTAATCTGGCTTATAACATGCACCATAGCCGGTGTGGGGTCGTCAGTGTTGATATTTGTACCTATGAGCGTAGACTTGAGTGCTTCAATTTTACCTTCGGCTATAAAGATAATCTGCAGCACGCTTTTAATTTCTTCTTCGTCAAAATCAAGCCCTTTGAGTTTTTCTACCATTTTTTGCTTGATTTCATCGCGCTTTTTGGCGATTTCAAGAGTTTTGTCCTCGTTTTCATTAATTCTGTCGTCAAACATTTATCTACCTCACAAATTTAACTTGTACTCACTTACTTCTTTTCTTGAATATTTGCATAAATACAAAAACAAATACTCCCTGTACCTTAAATACATCCACAGTGGATTATTATACGCCCTGTGGCAGGTATTTGTACAGAGTTTGAGCATATCTGAAAGTTCTTGCTTTTGCATTCCCGCTGACTCAAAAGTATAGCTTGGCATAAATTCATCCTGAGCGGGATATATCTTTGTAATGCCATATGCCTCCGGATTTTCCCTCAGTCTTGTGTGTTTGCCCATTGTAAAGACGCTTCGCCCGTATGAGTGTATAATATCCCTGCTGTTAACAATTAAGTCAATGGTCTGCATAGCCTCTTCTTTTGTTTCGGCGGGAAAACCGAAGAATATAAAGGCAAAATTCCATATACCCGCATCAGATGAGTCTTTCAGGATATCAAGCCTTTTGTCTATATCTATTCCTTTATTTATAAGCTCCATTATTCTTTTTGAACCGGATTCAAGCCCCCAGAGTATCATTTTCAGACCCGTGTTATACGCACTTTTTAAAACTTCTTTGTCAAATGCCCGCTCAAGACGCGCATCCATAAAATAGTTTACCTTAACATCGCTTTTCTCAAGTTTGCCTGAAAGCTCTTTTAAATATGCGGGGCCCACAGACTCATCTATAAATTCAAACTTATCTATTCCGTATTTTTGTTTTATTTGCTTGAATTCGTCTATTAGTTTGTCAGGATTTTTAACGTTGAAATTCTGTCCGAAACCCTGATCACAAAAACTGCACTTGCCCCAGTAACAGCCTCTTGAAGATTGAAAGGGCAGAATTATTTCGGGCGCAAAATATTTCTCAAATTCAAACCCGTCAAGGGAGACATTTGCCATATCATCCAGTTTCATAGGGGTTTTCTTATTGTTTACAACAATTTTTCCTTCTTTAGGGTAAACAAGATTTGAAACATCTTCAACAGAAATCTCGCCGTTTAAATATCTTGCAAGTTCAACAACAGGCAGCTCGCCTTCCTCGACAAGCAGACTGTGACAGAAAAGTTCAAAAAACTCTTCCCTTTTCACCACTTCATCAACCACACGGCCAAAGAAATTTCCGCCTATATTAACATGGGCATCTGTATGCAATTTTAGCATATTTGCAAGCGTCAACCCCGGGATAATCTGGCTTGAAGAGTTTATGGAAACACCTATGTAATCAGCTCCGACAGCTTTAATTTTATCCATTTTGGATTTGTAATAATCAATAAATATATTTGTGTCCTTATCAAAAACAAAGTACTTTATTGTTTCAAAATTAAAGCGGAAAAACGGGTTGGAATAGGTATCAAGACTTATTTTTGAAGGATAATAAGGCAATGATACAATATCAAGTGCTTCATCCAGAATACTCATGGATTTAATTAAAATTTCAGGCTTGTAAAAAACATCTTTATCTTTAAGCGCAGCTTTTGCGTCCCCTACAAACTTGGGTATATTTACAAGGTCATCAGCTCTTTTTGTAATATACTCCTTGACCTTTGAATACCTGACCATTTTGTTTTGAATGTCAAAAGGGTAATCGCCAAAAGCCTTATCCGGACTGTGATACTTTCCTATTTCACGCAGAAGCTCATCCTGCGCCTGAAGCGCACGCGAAGCAGAGTTTAAAACATAAGAAGGGGTCAGAACTTTATCGTAAAAATCGATATTTAAATCGCACACAAAAGTTTCAAAACCTGCCGCTTTAAGCTGCCCGCTTAAAGACGGTATTGCAAAATGAGGGCTTATCGGTGTCCACTGAGGAGGGAATGTGAGTAAAACTTTCATTTTAACAGTATAATTCCCTGTATACGGCTACACACCATACAAACAAGGTAATTTTGTAACAAAATATTAAATTAAGAGAAAAAAACCTTAATTTTTTTATATAAAGTCCGATAAACATGCAAGAAGTGACATTTTTGGTTAAAGGAGAAAAAAATGGGAACAAACGGTGTAGGCTCTTATGAAGCATTCTTAAACACAATTAAACAAAGAGGTCTCGGCACAACAAGCCTCGGAAACGGAGAAGCAAACTTTGCGGATTATGCAAATGCATTAAGCAGCGGTCTTAAAGAAGAACTGCTGCAAAGTATCGGCGACGAAGCAGGCGACGCACAGCTGCAAAGCAAAGTTGCAGGTCTGTTCGGCGGTAAGTCGGTTATGCAGAGCAATGAAATTATCAGCGCCGCAAAGGCAGCAGGCTTAAGTGTTTCGGTTGAGTACAAATCAACTTCATACATTGTTGATAACAAAGCTGACGGGCACTATGATAAAGATGTCACAAACGGCTCTATTGCAATTTACACATTTTCTGACGGTAATTCTACAATCAAAATTGCAGACGCAAACGGTAACGGCGCACTTGAAGCCGAAGAAATATTTTTAAACGAAATTTTAGGCGACGTTACAAACAGCCTGGGTGCTGCAGGTACAGCAGGCGGTGCCGAAGCGAGCGGCCCCAGCGCACTGGACATTGCAAAACAACAACAACAGCTGTTGATGGAAGAAATAGAAAGAAGCAAACAGGCGCAGCAGGAAATAATTGAAAATATGGAAAAAATGAGAGAATCCTTAAATGAAGATGAGGATGAAGACTCAAGCGTTTCCGTTGCAAAAGACAAAGAAGAAGACACCGGCAGTGAAATAAGCCGGAAAGAAATCGAAAAATCAGTCCTTCAGGAAGCTATTTCAAGCTACGGCGGAAGCGAAACAGGCGGCATAGAAGCGATAGAAAAAGCTGCACAAGCAGTAAAATCAGACAAAGGCATAGATTTTGACCTCTCTGCCTCAGATACCATCAATCTGGCAAACGAGTTCAGAAGAGAATCTCAAAAAATCAAAGAACAAAATGAAGCGCAAGGACAGCCCGCAGCACAAGCTCCTGAGACACCCGCACAAACAGAGGCGGCACAAACACCGGCACAGGAAAGCTTGCCGCAAGAACCTGCGGCGGTTGAAGAAGCAGCTCCGGCGGCGGTTGAAGAAGCAGCT
>DVFS01000063.1 GCA_018713115.1 Candidatus Galligastranaerophilus faecipullorum | reverse complement strand
GCTTAGAAGGCAGTTGCTCTATCCAGCTGAGCTACCGGGGCGTAAGTTCTTTATGTAATATATTTTTACCACACACAAGACATGCTTGCAAGCGGTTTTTAAAGACCGATTGCAACGAGGGCTTTACATATTACAACCTGCAAAATCCTTACCGCTATAAAAGCAACAATGGGTGATAAATCAAGCATTCCCACGGGCGGTATAATTCTTCTGAAAACACCGAAAAATATCTCGGTGAATTCATTTAAGAATCGAAAAGGCTGTGCATACCAGTTGATATTAGGAATCCAGGTAAGGAATATCTTTACCAGCATAAGGAGCATTATAAGATCAAACAGTCTGTATACCGCTACAGAAACACCCATTGTTATTCTCCTTAAAACCTTGAGTCAATTTTTGTAGTATGACACTTGCAGGGCTTGTTTTCATCGACATTTGCGATAATCTCCCTGAGCAGTTTTTCAAGGTTAGCGATATTCTGCTTAAACACCTCCATAACCGCGCCATGCGAAACAGGGTCGCAATCGCCCACAAGACCTGCATCGTAATCGGTAATGAGTGAAATATTAAGCGGACACATATCCATTTCCTTCACAAGATAAGCTTCGGGGTACTGAGTCATATTAATTACTTCCCAGCCCTGGGCGGTAAAAAACTTGCTCTCCGCTTTGCTTGAAAATCTCGGGCCGTTTATGACGACCACCGTGCCTGTCTTGTGTATGGAAAGACCGAGATTTTCAGCACTTTTAATGCCGACCTCTCTCATATACGGACAGTATGGGTCTGCAGCACTAACGTGCGTTACGACAGGCCCCTCAAAAAATGTGTCGCTCCTTTTACCCTTTGTCCAGTCAACAAACTGATCACAAAATACAATATCGCCCGGCTTAACATGCTTTTGCAGGCTTCCTGCAGCACAGGGAGAGATGACTCTTTTGCAGCCTATATGCTTCATAGCCCAAACATTTGCGCGATAATTTACCATATGCGGCACAAGGTGGTGGTTTCTGCCATGCCTTGGCATAAATGCAACTTTTTTACCCGCAACAGAACCTATGGCGATACTGTCACTTGTAAGCCCGTATGGCGTTTCTATGGTGTATTCCTTAATATCGTCAAGGAATTTATAAAATCCCGAGCCGCCGAATATACCTATTGTAGCCAAATTTTTTATTTCTTCCATTGCTGTTTTCTTTCTAGTTTTCAGTATTTAATACAGAGTTTGCACCCTCTTTAAGCCATTCCCTTGCTTTGTTGCCGACAATTACCTTGCCGTCATATCTTATACCAAAAGCAAAACCCGTTTCTTCACCGGTACCGTCGACATCAACACAGACAACTGCATAATCAGTTCTGAGTCCCGAACTGTACGTTGCTTTATCAGGATCAAAACCGTAATCAAATCCCCACCAGAAAATACCGTCCTGTGTTATAAACTTGGGCAGATTACTCGAGCCGCCGTTATATGGATCCTGAATGGCATTTTTTGTACAGTAGCCATCCAGTGTGTCCAGTGAAGTTGTAGCGTTTGAAGGATTATACTCAAAGGGGTTATCACCGTTTGTTCCAATTGCACCCGAGCCTTCGCAATTATCATACATTGTGTTTAGCATATCCGAAAATGCGTTACAAAATGTTTTAGCCGGGTTTGAAACTTTACTCATATCGCCCTCGGGATATGTATCGGAGTTTAAAACCGCGTCAGTCGTGCGCTGCAGGGTATAATAAGCCTTTTTGAATTTAAGTTTATTCTCATCAGGCGCCGCGTTAAATACAATTGGGGTTAAAACCGCAGCCACAACACCGAGAATAGCCAGTACAATCATCAACTCCGCAAGGGTGAAACCGCTTTTTCTTTTCATAATGAAAAAATTCTCCATACTGATTTATATGAAAATTATAATATAGCACGCAGATTATGGCAATCTATTACTTTTTATTTTCTTCTTTTTTTAAAAGATCCTCTATCTTGCACGCGCCAAAAGCATCTCCCGTACAACCTCCGTACTTAAACTCCTTCACCGGAGCAGCCGCGCCCGCTGTATGATTTTGGGTTTCATTCGCCTTTTTTGCACCGGGTAATTTCCTATAAATCTCTTTTTGCTTGTCATCAAGTATCGCAAATAACTTCTCATCTGCACCGAGCCTTACTTTAGCGGCAGCGTCACAGTAATTTTTTATCTCGCCCAGAATCGCACCTGTCTTTTGAACATAACTATCATAATCATATCCGCTTAAAATAACAGCCGCAAGCTCGTCTTGTTTCTGCCTTATTTTTCCCGCAATTACGGAAAGCTCCTTTTGCTCCTCCTTTTTAATATACTCATAAAAATCCTTCTGTTCATAAGAAAGCTTAAGCTTAGCTGCAAGGTCATCGTTTTTGCCTGCTGCATTTTTTAACTCATTTACGGAAGCACTCACCTTCCCGTCTGCCAAAGAAACATCCGCAGCATATGCCGGATAAAATACAAAGCCTGCAAAAAACAAAACCGAAAATAAAAAATACTTAATACATCTGCCCATACATTACCTCTTTTAAATATATATATAATCAAAAAAAATACTTTAATTGCTCAAGTGTATAATTTTGTAGTATTATCATCATATGCAAAATGATACAATATTACTTGCACAGCTAAACCCGATAGTCGGCGACATACAATACAACCTCGCAAAAGCACTTGAATACCTTGAACAAGCACAAAAAAAAGGTATTAAGCTTGTAGTCTACCCCGAGCTTTTTTTACTCGGCTACCCGCCTATGGACATAGTAGAGCGCTATCCGCTCATTGCCGAAGAAAACCTTAAAGCTCTTGAAGAATTTGCCGCAAAATGCAAAAATACAAGCGCGCTTATAGGTTTTTGCGAATTCAACAAACAAAACCGCGGTAAAAAATATTTTAACTCTGTTGCATATATAAATAATACAAAAATTGAAAAAATAATCAGAAAATCGCTCCTCCCGACATACAGCGAATTTAGCGAAAGCAGATACTTTGAGGCTGCCCCTTTTCTCTCAAAAGACAGAATAATTAACTTCGGTAATTACAGAGCGGGCATAATTATATGCGAAGAAAACTGGAATGACGACAGCTTTTTTGAAAAACCGCTTTATTCTTTTGACCCGCTAAAAACCCTCGCGGAAGAACAAAAACCCGACTTCATAATAAACCTGTCCGCTTCCCCCGCCCGCGCAAAAAAGGAACAGCTTTTAAATAACCTGCTCTCGCATTGCGCCAAAAAATACTCAATCCCGATTCTCTATGTCAATCAAACAGGCTCTACAGACTGCATAACTTTCTGCGGCACATCAAGAGTTTATAATGAAAAAGGCGAAATTATAGCAAGGGCAAAGTCATACGAAGAAGACTTTTTTGAAGTAACTCCTTACAAATCCGAAATAAACAGAATTGAGCCCCTGCCGAAAGGAATTGAAAAAACACTCAACTCTCAAAAAGAATTTTCTCTCGACTATGAGCCCGATTTAGAGCGCACATATTTAACCGTCACAAACTCGATTAAAGACTACTTCCGAAAAAACGGCTTCAAACGCGCCGTTCTCGGGCTGTCAGGCGGTCTGGATTCCTCCTGCTGCGCGGTTTTGCTTGCCGACGCTTTGGGTGCTGACAATGTTATAGGGGTGTCAATGCCTTCTAAAATCACAAGTTCGCAAAGCAAAAACGATGCAAGAGAACTTGCAGATAACCTTGGCATAAGCTTTTTTGAGATACCGATAAAAGATATGACAGACGCCTCATCAGCTACATTTAACAAAGTTTTTGAAGACATCCAAACGGTCTGGGGCGATTTCAGATACAAAGCGCCGCTCACTTTTGACAACATTCAGGCGCGCTCGCGCGCAATGATTCTCTGGGGAATTTCCAATGAATTTTCCTCAACAATCCCCGTTGCAACATCGGATAAGTCAGAGCTTTATATGGGCTACGCTACAATAAACGGCGATATGTCTGGCGGTTTTGCACCGATTTGCGATATTACAAAAACAAAACTTTTTGCGCTCGCACGCTGGATGAACAACAACAGACAGGTAAAAAATGCAATCCCCGAGGCAATTTTACTTAAACCTCCCGGCGCCGAACTTGCCATAAACCCTAAAACAGGCAAACCCCTTCTTGCCGAAGAAGCGCTTATGCCCTATGAGTTTCTGGATGAAATAATCTGGCGGCTTGAAAATCTGCAGCAGAGCGCCGCTAAAATGCTCGAAGAAAAGTTTTTATACGAAAAAAAACACACAGTAACAAAAGAACAAAAAAAACTCTGGCTGGAAAAATTTGCCCAAAGAGTGCAATTTGCACAGTTCAAATGGTCAATAATGCCTCCGGGACCCATTGTCGACTCCCGCTCCGTCACAAGGGCGGAATACGTGCAGCCTATAACTTCAAAACTTAAATTTTAATTTTCTATAAGCGAAAACCCCTCGGGTAAATTATCTTCAATTTTCTTTACAAATTCCCAAGGTCTGACACCCAGAGCCTCGGAAAGCTTAAAAACCGTTGTCAGCTGCGGGTCTTTTATGCCGCGCTCTATATGGTTCAAAAGCGATGTCGAAATATCATACTCAGCCCCTAAAAGATAGTTGCTTTTTGCACCCCTGAGCTCTTTTAAGACCTTCCCTGCAGCCTGCGAGATTATTTGTTTATTTTCACTTTGTTGCATTTTATAAATAATAAGTGTAATATATTGCTATCACGTTCACGAACGTGATAGAGTAATTAAGATTATTTTAAATTAAGATACGAGAGGAGAGTCAAATGACTCAAAAATTTTGCATGCAAAATTTACACAAAAAAGCCTTTACCCTTGCTGAACTTCTAACAGCCGTGCTTGTAATATCAATAATCATGGTAGCACTTGCCCCCGTAATTACAAAACGCATGAAAGATAACGTATCTGTTACAACAGATAACAAAAAAGGGTTAGAAATCTTTACAAACCCCGGGACTTATACTTTTGATGTCCCTGTGGGCATAAA
The DNA here is from genome assembly GCA_018713115.1 of Candidatus Galligastranaerophilus faecipullorum. GTDB lineage: Bacteria > Cyanobacteriota > Vampirovibrionia > Gastranaerophilales > Gastranaerophilaceae > Galligastranaerophilus > Galligastranaerophilus faecipullorum. The sequence goes on along the minus strand of DVFS01000063.1, from coordinate 908 downwards.
TACCCTCTTTATTCAAGGCGCAGGAGGAGGCGGAGGGGGTGCAGGTTCAACGGTATCCAACCCTAAAACAGTAACTTTTACAAGCAACACAACATGGAAAGTTCCCACGGGTGTAAATCAAATAACCTTTGAAATAACTGGCTCCGGCGGCGGCGGAGGGGGCGCAAACGGTGCTTCATCAGGTGCTACAAGCTGTGAAAACAACCCGGGCGATAACGGCATGAAACCCAATTCATCCGAGCTTGCAAAGTATCCGCTCTATCATGCCCTGAGAATCTCAGATGACGGCTCGGATTTGTGTATTTTTAAAAGAAATGCTGCAGATGATGGAACATGGCCATACAAAAATCATAATACGGTTTTTTATAAAACAGGTGAAAATTGTACTACAGAATATTGCTGCTGGTACGTTCCTGACGGCGGCAAAAATACTGCCAGTGACGGCGGTCTGGCGTATCCTTATTCATATAAAGGTACTAAAAGAACTGTTTGCAAATATGCCTCTGCAAACGCAATGTGCACAGCTTATGGCAGAATAACGGAGGCCGGCCCGGATTACAATTACAGATTGCCTACATTGGGCGAATTAAATAAAATTGATAAATATATTCATGATTTTTCAAGGACAGCAGGTGAAAACGGTTTACAATTGTGTTGTTATAATTACATAACAAGTGAACCTGTTACTGTTCCGCAGTGTTCGGGATATAATGTATGTTTGGGTTCAGATTTTATGAACAGGTGTGATGTGTCTATAATTTGGGGACAGGGTGCATATGCTTTAACTTGGGATACTGCAAGCGGTCCACATGTGTATTCAAGAACACAGGGTTTTGGAACATCCGTCCGCTGCGTAAAATCCCTCAAATACTACAACAACTACTCCGCCTCCGGCGGCTCTTCAGGCG
>DVFS01000062.1 GCA_018713115.1 Candidatus Galligastranaerophilus faecipullorum | reverse complement strand
ACACTTCTTTGTTTACTTCGACAAAAGTACTGCACAAAAGCATAGCCATTTCTTTGGGAGTTGTATGATTAACCTTAAATGTGTTAATCATAGGCTTTCTGTCCAGCTTTTCCACTATTTGTCTTGCAATCTCCACATCATTCTGAGAGCCGAAAAGCATAATCTCATTTGTGGCAGGGTTGGATGTAACGATTTTATCATTTGAAAGACCTGTAATATTTGCGCCAAATACATTATTATTCAGGAAATTAGCAATATTTTGCGCCCTTTCATATTTAACCGGAATTATTGTTAGTGACTGTTTTGTAAAGCTTAATTTTGTACCCTGTGCATTTGAGGCAACTATGAGATTTTTGCCGTCCATAACATAGGTAAGCTCGGCAGAGCGCAATACCATAAGGAAGGCATCATTAAGCGTAACATTTACAAGATCCAGCGTTACCTTGCCCGAAACCGAACTGTGGAATATAACGTTAATTCCGGCTTTCTGGGCAAACATTCTTAAAACCTGTTTGACATCGGAATCTCTCAGAGAAAGGCTTATTTTGGCATCGGAGTTCGTAATTTTTACGCCCTGATTTAAATTAACCGGGCCGTGGTATTCTTCAACATAGTTATTGATATTCATAATGCCCGAATCAGATGAGCTGTCCTGATAGTAATTTGCGGGCATATCAAAATTAGTAAACGCAATCTTTTCCCCGTTTACCTTGTGTTCGGTGTTTTTAATATTCAAACCTGCCCATGATGATTGGACAAGCGAAAACAACATCAACAGAACCGTAAACTTTTGAACAATACTTTTTGTTTTTTGCGTAAACATTATTATTTGAACTCCTAGATTATTTTCATTGATTAATTTCCATCCGCAGCACGAACTTCAACATCCGATGCCGATGTGTAATTTGACGGGCTTGTGTATCTTCTTACACCGCCGGCACCGTACACGGCGCTGCCGTCAATTGTAACATTCTGGTTGAATCTTTCACCGACTCCCGCCTTGTATATATTTGCGCCTTTTTTAACGACAACGGATTGACGGTTAATATCCAGAACCTGATAGTCATCAACCATATCGCCTTTTTGAACGAAATAGTCAACATCATTTATTGTAACAATTGCGGAAGGCTTTACATTGTCAAATAAAATACCTGAAACCGCAATTCTCATAAGCTCCTGCGCATCGGGCTCATTTCCGTACGACTCAGGCGGCATAAGAACCTGGGCGGGCACTCCCGAGTAGTAATTTTTATTAAATTCATCAAAGGTAGGCAGAAACGGGTTAATTCTGCCGGCACTTTCTACCGCAAGCACAATTTTTTTCTCGGGCTTAAGTTTTTTTGCGCTTTTATCGTCTACAACCGGGATTTGCTCCTCTTCGCCGGGGGGCACATTGACTTCTTCATTATTTTCAGATGTTTCCGGCTGTGCGGGCTGCTCCTGAATATTCTGTACAACGTCCGGATTCTGCACGGGGGCATTTTTAGGGCCGATAAATATAAAGAAAACAGAGCCGAGAACAAGAACCGCAGCAAAGACTATACCTGCTATCGCGGGTATATTAAGCTGTCTTGAGTCTTTTGCAACTGCCGGAATAATATCATTCGAAACTTCATCGTCCTCATCCGGGAGGTCAACCGTAGATTCCATTTCGTCCAGTTCGTTTAGTATGCTCTGGCTGTCATCATCCATAATATTATCGGCAGAAGCTAAATCCGCATCATCGGAATTTCCGCCGAAAACTTCAAATGCATCTTTTCTATCCGCAGGTAAATCAGACTCCGGCTCTATATCTTCCGCTTCTTCAATTTCTTCCAAATCCGAATCAAAAACAATGAGGTTTTCTATATCCTCTCCATCAGATTCAACCTCCTGCGCTTTGTCTTCTTTAATGCTTTGTATGACCGGTTTTGCCTCGGGTTTTTCTTCCGCTTTAGGTGCCTGGGGAACAGCAGCATCAGAGCTGTCTTTTAACAGCTCTTCCCAGCTGATTGACTCGTCATCGATATCTTCATCCAAATCGATTTCCAAATCATCAAGATTATCCAGATTGTCTAAATTTTCCTTTTCGTCCTCAAAAAACATTTGTTTCTTTCAATACTGTCCGTTGGCTATTCTACCATGCTATCTTAAGTTTACATGCATACTTAATATTTATTATCATATATTCATATCATCTTGTCGTCAAATTTTGTAAAAAATCCTCCAAAAAAACTATTCCCCGAAATACTCATCGACATAAATCATCTCCATGCCCTCTACAATAACAGTGTCCTCATTATTAATTCCCAGGTTTTTGAGTGCCGCCCAAACCCCCATAGAGTCCATAATATTTGAGAGTCTTCTCACCTGCTGAATATTTTTAATATCGGTTACCGCAACCAATCTTTTGAGTTTGCCGCCCGAAACACTGTATGTATTTTTATTAAGTTTTGTAATATCAAATGCCGAATCATCATTATCGCAAAAACCGTCATCATCTTCTGTTTCAACTTCAATATCATGCCTGGGCATTTGTTCAATAAGCGCATAAAGCCTGTTTAAAAGTGTTTCTACGCCCTCGGACACGGCGCATGAAATGACAAAAATATCCTTATCGTATTTTTGAAACTCTTTTTTAAGTTCTTCTATTCTTTTTTCATCCGTTATGTCGGACTTGTTCAAAACGAGCACCTGATGCCTTTTTGAAAGTTCTTCGTCGTATTTTTTTAATTCATTATTAATTTTTAAATAATTATCAAGAGGGTTTTGGGCACTCATATCTACTATATGAACAAAAAATCTGCAGCGCTGGATATGGCGTAAAAACTCATATCCAAGACCTACGCCTTCGGAGGCTCCTTCGATAAGACCCGGAATATCCGCAACTACAAAACCGTCGCCGTCAGGCTTTTTAACTACTCCGAGATTTGGCGTAAGCGTAGTAAACGGATAATCTGCAATTTTAGGCTTAGCCGAACTTATAAGACTTATAAAGCTTGACTTTCCGGCATTTGGCATACCAAGAAGCCCGATATCCGCTATAAGTTTTAATTCCAATTCAAGTTCGCGCTCCACTGCTGCTTCTCCGGGCTCGCAAAACTGGGGGCTTCTTTTCTGTGCGGTAGCAAACCTTGCATTTCCTCTTCCGCCCCTGCCGCCTTTTGCAACAAGAACCGTCTTTTCATGTTCATTTAAATCGGCGATAATTTTTCCTGTTTTTAAATCTCTTATTATAACGCCCACAGGAACCTTGAGATAGAGGCTTTTTCCGCCATGCCCGTGCTGGTTTTTATTTCTTCCGTTTTCACCATCCGATGCTCTGAACACGGATTTATAAGTAAAATCCAGAAGCGTGGACATATTTTCATCCGCCACAAAATATATATCGCCGCCCGAGCCGCCATCACCGCCCGCGGGACCTCCTTTATCAACAAACTTTTCTCTTCTCCAGGCAACAGCACCATTCCCGCCGCGGCCTGAAACTACTTTTACCTTTGCCTTGTCAATAAACGCCGCCATTAGCCGACGCTCCTTTTTTCGTCATAAAGACGTGCGCTAAAGAGCATTTTGTTTATATCCATACCAAGAGAACTTAAGTCGGTGTCTTCGCCGTTTTGCAATCTTTTATATGCAAGATCCTCAACCATATTAAGCATATTTAAAAGAGCACTCTCATCAATTCTGCCATTTTCCCAGTCATCCATAACCTCAAGAAGAAAAGGGTATACATCCCATGCTTCATAGGCGTTAATTACCGATATACTTCTGGCAAAATTTTCATTTTCAATATATTCAAGACGAAGCATGAGAAAATACTTTGCATACCTGGCAATTTGTTCCAATATTTTCCTCTCACCCTGAATAGCCGAAAAACGATCAAAGTATACCGTAAAATCAGCATATAAGGTATTTTCAAGGGGTGCTCTGCCGCCTTTTTGTATTGTTATATAGGCATGTAAAAAATCGAAAAACAGCTCATCGTCCATACAGAAAGACTTTTTTATATTAATAAAAAAAGCAAAACCGTCCTCGCTTAAAGCCAGTTCAAGAAATTTAATTACAGAATTTACGGTATCAGTTTTTGTCATAATATCCCTTAGTAAAATTATACACAATACATTTTACATTGCACTTTATAATTATCCAAATATGTAACAGGATTTAAGTTTTCTTAACAAAATGATAAAAATAGGTAAATTTATTTTTTCACATGTTTTAAAAAAGCATATCCCCATAAGGAGTTATCAATGAATACAATAGGCGCATTTTCCCCTCTGACGGCAAAAACATTTAAAAATACGGCTTTTAAAGGGAACTATCCTCAAAATAATACAAGCAGCCCGATACAAAACAACACCGCTTCCGCACAGGACGCACTTGCGAACATGGCGCTTGCAGATATAGAAATGGCGAAAAAAAATCAAAGGCCCGAACTTTATGCCGACAAGAACGGTTTTATGCACTCAAAAAAAGACGGCAGCCTCTTTAGCGGAACAGTAGTATACAAAGGCGAAGGCACCGGGAAAAAATCAATCCTTGAATACGAAAAAGGCAAATTAACAAAACTTGAAAAATATACACCGGATGATACCGAAAACCCCGAAAAGATTTATGAGTTTTCCTATCCGGATGAAAATAATCTTGAAATTAAGCATGTAAATTTACTTAAATATAACAGTATTCCCGAAGAATACACCGTCTGGGACAGATTTACATTTACACCTGAAGTGTACGCCCAGCACCACATAGGGCAGAACAAGTATGATGACACAACTCTTGTTATAAAAAACAGAAAAACTCACAAAAAAATGTCGGAAGTATGGCTTTTAAATAAAGAGGTTGAAAAAGCTCCTTATCTTCCAAAATGCGTGGAAGAAAACATGCCTTTCCTTACACAAAGGTTCAGACCCACAAAAAGACTGGATTATTTTGAAGACGGCAAAACAGTCAGAAAAAAAACCATGTTCGGCAGGGACAGTCTGCAAAGAAGCGAAAAAACATTTGATAAAAACGGAAATGTCGAAAGTCTTATATTCTTTGACTGCTGTGATCGCCCGTATGAAATGAACTACTACGGAATCACGGATAACCCTGTTATTATCAACAGGAAAAACCCCTGGGAGAAAAAGCCGAAAGCGGAATACACATTCAGTGTAAAATTTTTCACAAACAGCGGAATTCTGCCTTCATCCTCAGCATCATACGACCAGGAAAAAATCGGAAGAATAATTTCCAGCGGAAAAGTGGAAGAAGTAAGCCTCAGTTTTGAAGGGCCGAACGGATATTCAAATTATATCGGGCTCCATAATCTTTTTTGCGATGAATACGGAAGGGTTCTGGATGCACAAAACCCCGTAACGGTGGACGGAATAAAACCGGTAAGTTCCGCCGGCACCGCCATAGGTGACTTTTTAATTGCCTCCGCTTGTATATCTGACGGAACGGTAGATCTTGAACGTTTCCTTGAAAGATATGAGGAGGGCGGAATTAAGCTCTTTACAAGTATGGAGATTCAAGACAGCAAAGGAAGATATCTGAGGTGTTATATCGACCCCGACACTGATAATGTGCATTATTACGTATTAAACGAAAACGATTTTGACAGTCACACAAAAGAAGATGTAAACAATCTGTATAAAAAAATAGAATCTTTCATAAAAAGAAACGAATTATACCCAAAAAGAAGACCCGAATAAAAAACGGGTCTTCTTTATTAATACAACATTTCTATGCGTTTTTTTTCTTTTATCAGCTCATCGTAAACCCAGGAGGGAACAAAGTTTTTTCCCATAAGAATTGATCCGTGATTAACGGACGGCGCGTGAAAATCGGAGCCCCCCGTTATTATAAGTCCGAACTTCTCTGCAAGAGTAGAGAAATACTCTACAACAGCAGGAGAATGCTTCCTGTGGTATGCCTCAATACCCCTGAGGCCGTAGCCCGTAAGCTCTTTTGTAAGTTTTTCCGATATATCAACATCAATCGGATGGGCAAAAACAGGTATTCCGCCCGCATCATATATGATTTCAACCGCATCATGCGGGCTTACGGTTTTTCTCGGCACATAAACGGGAGATGAATCATTTATATATTTTGCATAAGCTTCCATTACATTTGCAACTCCGCCTGCATTTGTAATTGCACGGGCAATATGCGGGCGCCCTATACTGCCTCCGGGCGCAACAAGAGCTTTGATGTCTTCAAACTTAATCCTGATGCCTGCTTTTTTATTCAAAAGTTCAACCATTTTTGTAGTCTGATTAATACGTGCCTGCTGTTGATCTTTTAAAAGCTGTACAAAATCAGAGTTGGAAGTATCCATAAAATACCCGAGAATGTGGACTTCATAACCTTTATAAATAGTGTTAATCTCAACTCCCGGAATGATTTCCAACTTGTAACCCTTTTGCTTGACGTAATCATTTGCGATTTTATGCGACAGAATATTGTCGTGATCGGTAAGTGCAATCACGTCAAGATTACATTCAAGCGCTGTGTCGACCACCTGCTCCGGAGAAAAAGCCCCGTCCGAGTAGGTGGTGTGAATGTGCAAGTCAATCTTCACTTTTACCTCTCTATCATTTCTTTACCTCACTTATAAAATTAATTCTTTCAATCTTTTTTGCAATGCCTGTTTTTTTATCAAAAGAAATAACACAGGCATTAATCTGAGAGCATGGTGAATCATCCACGTCAAAACGAGCGGGAAGCGATGTCGTAAGACGTTTGAGCGAATTTTGATAATCCATACCGATAACCCCTTCCGAGGAGCCGCAAAAACCTGCATCAGTAAGGTAAGCACATGTGCCGCCTATTATTCTTTCATCCGCGCTCTGCACATGTGTATGTGTACCTATAACCGCTTTTATACCGAGAGATTGCGCATATTTTGCAAAACATATTTTTTCTGCCGTTGCTTCGGCATGGAAATCCACAAAAGAAATCATATTGTCAAAATCATAGTCCTCTCTTAATTTTGCAACGACATTATCCAGTGTTTTAAAAGGACAGTCGACAGGGGGCATAAAAGTCCTGCCAAGCATGTTAATCACCGCGATTTTATTGTCAAATACCCTAAAACCCACCCCCTGAGCATCAGGGTAATTACACGGTCTTATAAGCACCTTTGACTCATCAATATAAGCAAAGACATCTTTTTTATCCCATATGTGATTTCCCGAGGTAAGACAATCTATACCCCATTCAACAAACTCGTCATGGTTTTTTTGGGTAAGACCGAAACCATGAGATGCGTTCTCGGCATTTACAATAATAAAATCACAGCCGGATGTGTACTTTTTATCTTCTAAAAATTCTTTTACGATTTCTCGTCCGGGGCGTCCTACTATATCGCCCAGGAAAAGCACTTTGAACTCTTTAGACATTTTTTACTTTGCAATTTCGGTAACACGAGCTTCGCGGACAACGGTAACCCTTATTTGTCCGGGATATTCCAGTTCGTCCTCAATACGTTTAGCTATGTCGCGCGCCAATTTAGCACTTGCAGCATCGTCAAACACATTGGGCTGAACCACAACCCTAACCTCACGACCTGCCTGAACTGCAAAGGACTGCCTTATACCCTCGTAGCTGCTTGCAATCTCTTCAAGCTTTTTGAGGCGTTTAATATAGATTTCAAGCGTGTCGCGTCTTGCACCGGGTCTGCCTGCACTTACAGTGTCTGCAATTTTTACAAGTGCCGCAACCAGTGTATGCGCGGGAACATCATCATGGTGTGCTTCAATTGCATGAACAATCTCTTCTTTTTCACCGTAGCGGCGTGCAAGTTCAACACCCAGAGAAATATGGGTGCCTTCCTGCTCCTGATCAACGGCTTTACCGATATCATGCAACAAGCCCGCGCGTTTTGCCTGATTCACGTCAGCCCCGAGTTCGGAAGCCAGCATGCCTGCAATCTGCGCCACCTCAATTGAGTGTTTAAGCACATTTTGACCGTAGCTTGTTCTATAATATAAGCGTCCAAGAGTCTTGGTAAGCTCTTTGTTAAGGTTCATAATTCCGAGGTCATGCGCGGCGCGCTCGCCCTCTTGTTTCATTTTATTTTCAATTTCTTTTGTGGATTTTTCATAGACTTCTTCAATTCTGACAGGGTGAATCCTGCCGTCTGCTATGAGTTTTTCTATTGTAAGACGGGCAATTTCGCGTCTTACGGGATCAAAAGAAGACAGTACAACCGCCTCGGGTGTATCATCAATAATTAAATCCACACCTGTAAGGGTTTCAAGGGTTCTGATATTTCTGCCTTCACGTCCGATTATGCGCCCTTTCATCTCGTCAGAGGGAAGCGAAACAACAGAAACGGTAGATTCTATAACCTGTTCTATTGCACATCTTTGCATAACCTGGGAAAGGATTTCTCTTGATTTTTCTTCCGCGGTTTCTTTTATTTTTTGCTCATTTTCGCGGATTAACTGCACCTGCTCCTGTGCAAGTTCAGCTTTTAGCTGCTCTAAAAGCATGTTTTTGGCTTCTTCGCGCGATAACTGCGCAACACGTTCAAGCTCGGAAAGCTGCTTTGCGACAATTTCCGCCAGATAGTCTTCCTTATCCAGAAGTTCATCGTATTTTTTATTTAATTCATGCTCTTTATCAACATTCTTTTGAACACGCTCTTCTAATTGCTCTTCTTTTTTCATAAGAGAATTTTCAAGGCGGTTGATTTCGGAGCGTCTTTCACGAACCTCGTCATCAAACTTCTGGCGCTCAAAATGAAGCTGCTCTTTAGCGGCAATCATTGCCTCTTTCTTTAAGAAGCTTTCTTTTTCCTCAAATTCTTTCTGTAGTTTTTTTTCGTTTTCCGTAAATACTTCAAGTTTTGTTCTCTGTCTTACGTTTAAAATCGCCGAAACTATAAGCGCCGTTGTCAAAACCGCAAGTATTATATAAATCAGATAATTAATCTTCCTGTACCTCTTATATGGATATTTTTTAATATAACAAAATATTAGCATGAATTTATGATTTTTAACAGATTTTTTTAAAATAAGATTTTTAACCTTTTAAAAATACCCGCCGAATGGATGATTTTTTGA